>JAXHTA010000015.1:0-18103 GCA_034190285.1 Thermodesulfobacteriota bacterium
TTACCATTGAAATCCAGGCGCAAAATAATGCTATTCGCGTTTTCTACCAGCTCACGATATTTTTGTTCGCTCTGATGAAGCCTCTGAAAAGCTCTTGAATTTACGATGCTTACGGCAGTTTGTGAAGCAACCCCCGAAAGCAGGCTGATATCGCTCTGGGTTAAGGGTCTCTTGGACATAAGATTGTCAACAGCTATTATCCCGATGGATTCCTTTTCATAGACAATCGGCACGCAGACAAGTGATTGAACATTCATTTGCTTTGCCAGTTCAAGACTCCTCTTTGACAAGTCATTTTTGTTCTCGATAATATCATTGACCAATAGAGGGCGTTGCTCTTTGAAGGCCCGGACGAGAATACCTTTTGATTCCGGATTGTCTAAATGAAATTCTGTTTGCCGCAAAACCTCTTCCTGATCATCGCTATACCCAAAACCATCAGCATAAACCAGCCGGGATTTGTCTTCCCCTGCAAGCATAATCAGGCCACGATCAAAATCCAGATGCTTATCCATAGTCTGTGCTATGGCACTGACAAGCTCGCTGATATCCAGAATCGATGAAGTGGCCTGGCCAATCTCCTTAACAAGCGTCGCATTGTTGTGCCTGATCTTGATTTCCTCAAAGAGATCTTCCGCTGCGTCACCCTGGTTTTGGACGATTCTGTATAGTTCCATTCTTTGGAGGTATTCACAATAAAACGAAAAACATAGTGCAAGGCAGGTCAAAACAAGAAAAAAAATAATCCAGGCCACAATTGGCATTACGATCAAAAGAATGGCTGATGCCGGAATGCCGAGTGCAAGCAAATAATTGCGAATCCTTTTCCTAAGCATAGAAGGTGGAATTTCCCAACTAATAATATAACGACAGCATTCATCACCCTTATGAAAGCATAGAGGATGTTCGACTTTGGCGTATTTGCTGGTGAATAGTCTCGGGAGAGATTCAAATGAACCCAACCTGTTCTCGCACTGATAAAGTTTTTCGTTCACTCCATGTTTGGGTGTCGCAATCACTTCTACCATGTTCGGCCCCAGCTTCTTTGTTGTTATAGTAGAAGCCCGGCTCATTAGAGAATACAGTTTGTCCATCAAGGAAAAAATTGTTGTCAAGTTCAGTAGACCAAGCGTGTATTGTCTTAATCCGCCGGTGACACCGGAAAAAACAATGTAACGCCCAGCTTCTCTGGCAATGTTAGTATTCTTGGTATTTTCAACCAAACCTTCATAGAAACTATCAACCTGAGCCTGACTGAACCAGCAAGCAGGGTCCTCCACTTCAAACTTGGTTATTTTTGCGTTTTCCAGTATGAAATCAATATTGACAGCGGAATAATTCTTGCTGGTATATTCTAAGTACACTTGTATGATGCGACTGTTATAAAGGGCTATGTTGTGGTCCATTGCTTTGACTTCCATTTGATGTTTTGAAATTGGCGATTCCCTCAGTCGTACGGCTATCGCCGTCAAATATCATTGAACTGCCAATGGAATTGAATCCGTGCTTTCTGATATTCCATTTACATCAGTATTGTCCCACCCAGATTTCATTAATTGTATTGTAGTTGCATTTTTGATATACGACAAGCAGGAATATTCCGATTTTCATCTGAAATACTCGATGAGCTTCAAACGACAGCGGGTGAAGATGGCATGCCATTCCGTATCTTAACGTCCAATATCATGCATCGATTTGACACGGGGGGCTGATCAAAAATGCGGTAACGATTTAGCCTTTTGAAAACAAGGTGCTTTCACCCATTCACAAAGCTCCCCTCGTTTTTCCCCAACCGAGGGCCATTTCAAGGGCCTCTCCTATCCTAAAGCCGCTATTGCCTGTTTTGGACAGCAGGCTGCTCACAAAAATATTAGTATCAAGAACGACCCGGAGCATCGGTTGATCTCAGATCGCTAATCGCCTCAGTGACATCTCTCTCAATTTCTTCCGGAAGAACTTCAGTGAGACAAGATCGTATCCTGTCAATGATCTCAAAACTGGCTCTTTGCTCGGCAACCAGACGCTCATGCTTGGCAACAGATTACGGCCACCATAGGCTTGCCGGAGCGCCCTACAATCATCTCCTCGCCACGATAATGGACGCTTCCCATGAGACCGGAAAACCTGTTCCGAGCCTCTCGCGCGCTGATGTATTTTGCCCTCCTCTTCTATTAGAACCATAAACTCATATTAATCCATTTATTCAATTTATAAAGAGTGTACATAATGATAATTTTGTTTATACAGCTAATAATGCTGACTGCGGCGGGCGGAGAGGCTGTCCTGCCCAAGGCCCAAGTCAGCACCAATCAAAGATTTGACCCTATACGCATCCGTTGAAGAGAAGTTAGAGCTCACTTTTCCGCAAAGCCCCTCTGTCGAATAATCTCAGACAGAATCACGCCTCCGGCCACAGAAACGTTGAGAGAGTCAAGATTTCCCGGTGATGGTATACCGACCATCTGGTGACATCGTTGTTGTAGGGACCTGCTTAGGCCTTGCTGCTCATTGCCAAAGGCCAAGACAATGTTTCTGTTCCAGTCAACCTGATAGATGGATTCGGAATCTTGCCCTGATGTGCCTATAATCCAAAAGCCTTTTTTTTCAAGATGGTCCAGAGTCCTACCCAAATTGACGACCTTGGCGATGGAAAGGCGCAGGCAGGCCCCTAAGGACCGCTTGAGCACCCTGGGGGTTACACTGGCCGACCGGTCTTTTGGAATAATCAAACCATGGGCACCAAAAAACGCCGCCGTCCTGATCATGGCGCCCAGGTTGCCCTCATCTGTAATGTGGTCTGCCATAATCAGGAGGGCCTGCTCCCGATTTTTCAGAGAGATATCAATAAGATTATGTAGATCAGAATAAACGAATTCTTCAGCCAAGGCAACTATACCCTGGTGGACGATGTCCGGTAATAGGCAAGACAGTTCCGCACCCTTTTTAAAGCGGACCGGTAGGTTTTGTTCGCCCGCGATTCGAAGACTTTCCTTTATTCGGCCCGATTTTTTTCCTGAGGCTATCCAAAGTTCCCGGATCTTGACCTGCCTATTGACCAGGGCCTCCATCACAGCGTGATAACCCGGGATCAAGTAAGGAATTTCATCCTGGATGAGACCACCTCCCAGTATTCATGGGTTTGAGAATGGTAACCGCCCAGGTTGTTCAGGCTGTAAGCTGAACTACCTGTGTTTTTACCAAGGGTGATGTGAAAAGGTAAAAGCAAGTGCCCCCCCGGAGGACTCGGCAAATCTTGTTGTGGAGTATCAGGATATATCAAACAGGTCCTCAACGCTTTTCATCCTCCTGGCGGTTCGGCATCGCTGGGAAACAATGATGGCCTGGACCTCTCCTATTGCCTCTTCAATGTCATTATTGATGACTATATAATCATACCACACGCAGTTTTTGATATCACTAAAGGCCTTGGCCATCCTCCTTCTTATGACGCTTTCATTGTCCGTGCCACGTTCCTTAAGTCTTTCTTCGAGAATCCCAAGAGAAGGGGGGAGCACATAAATGAGCACGCTATCTATAAATCGACTCTTGATGTTCTTTGCCCCCTGGCTATCCACGTCCATCAGGACGTCAACCCCCAGAACCATCTGCTCTTCAAGACTTGAAAAGGATGTCCCGTAATAATCATTGTATACTTCGGCCCACTCAACAAAAGAGTCTTCCTCTATCATTCTCTCGAATACGTATCTATCGACAAAATGATAGTCAATACCGTCCTTTTCCGTGTTCCTCGGCTTGCGGCTTGTATGGGATACGCAATATGCCAAGCCTTTGTCCCTCTTTTTCAGGGCGTTGATGATCGTCGATTTTCCCGCACCGGATGGTGCAGAAATTACAACAGGTTGATATGGCATGGCTACTCTTCCAAATCCTCATTGCATAGGGTACCGTCCGGGCTGAACCTCTGGGCAATTGTTTCTGGCTGAATGGCTGATAATATAACATGATTACTATCGGTTATGAGTACCGATCTCGTGCGCCTTCCCTGGGTGGCGTCGATCAATCTTCTGTCTTCTCGAGCCTCATCACGAAGTCGCTTCATGGGAGCTGCATTGGGAGATATGATTGCGACAACCCTCCTAGAAACGACTGAATTTCCGAAACCGATACTCACAAGCTTTGGGCTCATGGGCAAACCTCCTTTTACTCTACGTTCTGGACCTGTTCTCGTAGTTTTTCAAGTTCCGCCTTCATTTCTACAACAATACTGGAAATTGATGAATCAGAGCCCTTTGCACCGAGTGTATTCACCTCTCTGTTGATTTCTTGCAGCAGAAAGTCCAATCTTCTTCCTAAGGCATCATCCAGAGACATGTATTTGCGAAATTGTCCCAAGTGGCTCTTGATTCGTACAATTTCTTCTGTAATATCTGATCGTTCAGCGAAAAGGGCTACCTCCTGGGCAAGTCTGTTTTCGTCAACGACTTTATCCTCTAACATTCGATGAATGTTGTCTTTCAGCCTCTTCCGATACGTTTCGACCAGAATTGGAGCCCGTTCACCTACTTCATGGAGATACCGCTCCAACAAGTCAAGCCTTCCCACAAAATCGGCCTCAATGGCCCTTCCCTCACTGATTTTCATTTTGTCAAGTGAATCAAGGGCCTGGTCCAAGACCTCGGTTAAACCGTGTCTTGCCTCTTCTATGTCCACTTCTTTTGACCTGACAAGGACAACATCCTTGATATCCCAAAGAGACTCAAGCCGGATTTCCTGATCAAGGCCAAATCTTTCAGACAGTTGATCGAAAACCCTGAAATAGGAATCGACCAGGGGCATGTTGAGTTCGAGTTCATGAGGGCTACCCTCACCGGCGTACTCCATTTGAATAGATAACTCTATGCGACCTCTTCTGACCCTTGAGGATATAATGGCCCTCAACTCACTTTCAAGGGGTTGCAAATTCTTGGGAATACGTAGAATAATATCCCGGTAGCGATTGTTGAGTGACCTGATCTCAGAAACCAATAGCGTATCGCCCTGCTGATACTCGCCCCTGCCGTATGCAGTCATACTCTTTATCAAGTCGTCTTACCTCCTTTATTATAGACGTTCAACCCTCAGACACCGATCGGTTGGGCTATGCCCTCAAGGAGGTGCATGCCGACTACTGAGAGCAGAAGAATCTTCTCGCAGCTGACTCATGTATCGATTTCTTATCTCATTGAAGAAACCGATAGTCTTCTTATCAGCGTAGTCTTTGAAAGTCCACTCAAGCGGCCTGTAACTCGCATTTTGAAAAATCAACGTCAGATCTGCGTAAATGCCTTTTGACAAATACACCCGATGTACATAGTTCTTCCCCGTGGCAAGGATCAATCTCTCAAGGCTTATGAAACCTGGATCTATGTTGACTCTCCTGTTACCGTTCAGGAGATACTGTTGCTCGACCTGGTTTGTTCTCAGCTTGGTATCAACAAGGCTGTCGGCGGAGACCAGCTCTGAAAAAGATATAAAGCGCCTGTATAACGGCCAACCCATTTCCCCTGCATAGTATTTGGTGCGGTCAAAGAAGAGTTCTGGGCTGATCCAGTCCACCGGGCCGTATGTCTCGCAGAGCTGCTCGATGGCCTCGGCAATAGTCTCTTCTTCAGGAGAAAACAGGCTTGAGATGAGCTTAACACGGCCAGGCTCATACGGACGGCTCATGTTTGCTGCCCCACTTATGATTGATGATTTTCGATTTGCGGAAACGCTTGGCTTTGATTGTATGGAATTTTAAATGGTTGACGGGACCATCCAAGTTAATCCTCTATGGCCGTTTTGAGATCATCGGCACTCACGCTGGAGGTTCCAATCTCGCCCACCACAATGCCGGCGGCGAAATTAGACAAAACAGCAGCTGACTTCAGGTCAAGGCCAGAGGCCAGTCCCAAAGAAAATGTGCCAATGACCGTGTCACCGGCTCCCGTCACATCAAAGACCTTTTTAGCAACGGTCCGAATGTGGGTTGTTTCCCCGCTACTCTCAAAAAGGGTCATTCCATCCTTGCCGCGAGTGATAAGTACCGACCCACAATTCAGCTCGTTCAACATTTGTTTACCTGCTCGAATCAGGGTCTGTTCGTCTTCGATCTCAAACCTGCAAAAGGCACCTGCTTCATGATGATTTGGAGTGATCACATCCACCCCGCGATAGTGTTCGAAATTGCCTGTCTTGGGATCCACTGCGATTATGACCGATCCACTTGAGGCGGACTGGACCAACTCCTTCAAACCGTTCATCAGTGGCGTGGAAATAACGCCTTTACCATAATCTGAGACTACTATGGCATCAAGCTTCGGGATGTTCTTTTCTACAAAACCGAGGAGCTTTTGTATGGTCTCGGGCCTGAAGTCTGTTCGACTTTCCCGATCAATGCGCACGATCTGCTGGCCGTGAGCCACAACCCTTGTCTTTATGCTTGTCGGCCTGTCCCGCTCTATGATAATGCCCTCGGATGTCAAGCCTATATCCTTTATTTTACTGGTTATTTCTTGGCCGGTGGAGTCCTCCCCTATTACACCACAAAGAAGGGGCCAGCCCGAATCAAAACCTGATGCATCGCCAGCGGCCCTTCCCCCAAGGCTGGCGATATTGCGGATCACATTAGCAGCACCACCAAGCATTTTTGTCTCGCGTCTCACATCCATGACCGGGACCGGGGCCTCAGGAGAGATTCGGGATACATCACCCCATACATACTCATCCATAATGATATCACCAACAACAAGGACCCTTGCCCGGGGAAATCTGTCAATGTGCTCCTTTAAGATTTTTCCTTTATGAATTTGTCCAGATAGAGGCATAATTTTACCCAATGATCAAACGGATGTCAGCGGTGGACCTGATATGATAAACCCGGAATAATGTTGCTGTGTGTTCACTGGCCTGGCCCCGGCCGGACCCTCCACCTTCAGAGATAAGAATTTGGCTTGTCGTTACCAGATGGTTGCAATGATATCAATACTATGCAATCGGAGGTGCAACCCATAATGCAAAGAGCGGATAAGCCTTTCCAGTGAGGGCCGTTGGGTTTTCTGGATGCCAACCAAAAAACCAGGGCAAATGCCCCGTTTTCATCTACTCAATCAGACCAGTTTACTTACCACCATAGTCTCCAGTTGTCCACACGTAAGTGATTGCAGCCAAGGTAAGCCTGCATTTGATTCGTTCGGGCTGATTCTGCACTGGTCCTGGATTTGAAATTCCGCTATACTCACCTCTGCAAAAAGGGAAAAGCTGAGGTATTCGGGATCTGTAATTGTCGGACCTCTAATTGTATATTGACTATCAAGGGCCCAAGATTTAAGTATTAAGATATTCTTATTTAAATTCTTTTGCTAAAGCCCAAACTGTTTAATCCCTCGCCCTTGTTCATAAAGGAAAATACCGGTGAAAATATGCATTATCGGTGCAGGCGAAGTGGGCTTCCACATCGCTCGAAAGCTATCTGAGGAAAACCAGGATGTGATCCTTATTGACAAGGATCACCAAAAGATAAAGCGAATTACCGAAAACCTGGATGTAAAGGCATTCTTGGGTTCGGGGACAAGCCCCCGTCTGCTCAAAGACTCAGGTATCGGTGAGGCGGACATGCTGGTAGCCGCCACAGATAGCGATGAAGTAAACCTGATCGCATGCCTGCTGACCAGAAATCTCAACCAATATATGCTCAAAGTGGCGCGTATCAGGAATAAGGAGTATTTGGAGGAAAAGGGACTCTTCGGCCAGGAACTCTTGGGCGTTGACCATATCATCAATCCAGAATCAGTTATGGTGGAGAATATCCTGGGACTGATGCAGGTGCCCGGTGCCTCCGAGGTGATTGATTTTGCCGAGGGTCGAGTAAAACTCATTGGTTTCACTATCCACAAAGGTTCCATGCTCATGGGTCGTCAGCTGCTTTCGTTAAAAGAGCTGGAGGGGATCACACTTATCGGGGCAATTGTCCGTGGAGATCAGGTATTGATACCTCACGGCAGGGATACTATCGAGGCGGATGATTTGGTTTATGTGGTAGCAAGAAATGATGAGCTGGATCAGATCGTAAGACTCTTTAATATTAAAGAAGAAACCTTGAGAAGGATCATCATTGTTGGTGGGGGCCAAACAGGTACGGCTCTTACCAGTGCCCTGGACAGGGCCAAAGTTCACACAAAAATCATTGACAAAGACAGCGAAACCTGCGCCAGCCTGGCAGAACGACTGGAACGCGTGATTGTGATCAATGGTGATGGCAGGGATAGGAATCTGCTTCAGGAAGAAAACATACGGGACGTTGACTTCATGGTGGCAATTACGGGAGATGAAGAGAGCAATGTTCTCATATCGCTTCTTGCAAAAGGCCTTGGAGCAAGGAGGACTATCACACGTGTCAGCAATTTGAGTTACATTCCACTCGTGTCGGCTATTGGCATTGATACCATTGTAAGCCCGCGACTTTCTGCAGTGCGGGCGATTCTTCAGTACATCAGACACGGCAAGATTATCTCAGTGGCCCCATTGAAAGGCGAGCACGCAGAGGCTATTGAGGCCGAAGCCCTGGAGACTTCAGATATTGTGAACACCCCCCTTTCTAAGGTCAAATTTCCAAAAGGGGCCATCGTGGGGGCTATCGTCCGCGATGAACAGATCATTATTCCCGGTGGCGAAAGTGTCGTCAGGCCAAAAGACCGCCTCATTATCTTTGCCCTTCAAAAAGTTGTCCCCAAATTGGAAAAGCTTCTCACCGTTAAGCTGGAATACTTCTGATAATGAATTTGCACGCCATTACGCGGTTTATCGGAATAGTGGTCCTCTTTTTAGGTATCTCCATGGTGCCCCCCCTGCTTATATCCTTCGTCTTCAGGGACGGCAGCACCGAGGCGCTGATTCTCTCCATGCTCATCACATTCTCCAGCGGGCTCATTCTCTTCATTTCCACCAAACGCCAGAAGGATGTCCACCTCAATCACCGTGATGGGATCGCTATTGTGACCCTTGGGTGGGTGATGGCCGGATTATTCGGCACTTTACCCTATATTTTTTCCGGCTTCATCCCCGATTTCACTAATGCCTATTTTGAATCCATATCAGGCTTCACGACCACTGGCTCCACCATACTGGGTAATATCGAGTGTCTTCCTGAAGGCCTTCTACTCTGGCGAAGCCAGACCCAGTGGCTCGGCGGCATGGGGATTATCGTTCTTTCAATTGCCATTCTCCCTTTCTTAGGTGTCGGTGGCATGCAGCTCTACAGGGCGGAAATTCCCAGCCCTGTAGTGGACAAACTGAAGCCCAGGATATCGGAGACAGCCAAGACCCTCTGGAAGGCCTACGTCTTGATAACCATCGTCGAGGTTGTCTTGCTTTTCGCAGGGGGGATGTCCATGTTCGATGCGGTCTGTCATAGCTTTTGTACTATGCCAACCGGAGGTTTTTCAACGAAAAATGCCGGCATTGCCCAATTTGACAGCCCATATCTTGATGGCCTTATCATCCTCTTCATGCTCATAGCCGGCATCAATTTTTCGCTTCATTACGGGTTTCTTAAGGGGGACTTCACGGTATTTGGGAATGACGCGGAATGTCGGTTCTTTCTTATTCTGGTAGGGTCATTCACGCTTATAGTAACACTTGATATTTATGGTCCTGTATACCACTCTTTTGGAGGTTCCTTCCACCAAGCCGCCTTCCAGGTAAGTTCCATTATTACGACCACAGGTTTCGTTACTGCTGATTATGACAAATGGCCCGCTCTTTCGCGTCTGATACTGCTGATTTGCATGTTCCTCGGCGCAATGGCAGGCTCCACCGGGGGCGGTATGAAGACCATGCGAGTCATGCTGTTGATACGACATTGTTATAAGCAGGTCTTCAGAATCATCCACCCCCACGCGGTCACCACGGTCAAATTGGGAGGCAAACCGGTACCTCAGGACATCCTCAACAGCATCTGGGGCTTTTTCGTCCTATATCTGGGTCTTTTCATCTTGGCCACTCTGATCATGGCATACCTTGGGCTCGACATGGTTTCGGCCTTTGCCTCGGTGTCGGCATCTATTGGCAATATAGGCCCCGGACTGGGCGTGGTGGGACCCAGCAAGAACTACCTGGCCATCCCCATGATCGGAAAATGGGTCCTGATTTCTTGTATGCTCCTTGGCCGACTGGAGATTTATACGGTGATTGTCCTGTTCACGCCTGAATACTGGCGCAAGTGATTGTGCAAGGCAGGGACATCTATTGAGAAGATCCCAGGAATTTTTCTAACTGATTCCTGTAATACTCCTGGTTTTCGGTTGCGATAGAGATGGCTTCTTCAACAGTCCCCACGGCTTTTAGGATCAACCCATTCGCGTAATAGACCTCCGCCAACGTATCAAGGAACACTGGGGATCTCTCAATCATTACCGCCTTTTTGGCCAGATCAAGGGCACGCCTTTCGTCTCTGAGTTCCTTTCGGGAAGCGGTAACCAAAAGCCAGGCCAAATTATTTAAGGATACTGCCTGGCGTGGATCCATTTCGATAATTCTCTCATAGGTTCGGATGGCTTCGCGGTATTTTCCCATCTCGTGGTAGAGCATGGCAAGATTCTGGTTCAGGGCTATGTTGTTTCCCACCATAGAATAGATCAAATGCTGTCTAGCAGTGCTGAAATTCAAGAAATACCCCAGCCCGACAACGCAGAACAAGTAGATGGCAAAGCTAAAGGCCACAAATCGGTTATGCAGCCTGATAAGTTCAGGTTGTCTGATAGTCTGCCAGAGATATTCTACTCTCTCCCTGATGCTGAAGTGGTGCCAGCTCGGAAGGTCCCTGCTTTTCCCACTGAGATAGGCGATCCTTTCCAGTGAATTGACAATATGTTTGCATGTGCCCATGACCGAGGCCGAATATAGATCGGCCTGCCGCTCAAAGTTGCGCATGAAAAAGCCCATGACATAACGAAAGTACACAAATAGGGTAATTAACATGGGGATAGACAGAACCAGAAAAAAAAGGTTGGCGGCCTGAAAGTCCGGGCCGGAGATCACCTTGATCAAGAAAGGATGTGCGTTAAACAAATAGAAACAAAAATCGGAAAGCCCGAAAGAAAGTACCATAAAACCCAGAAAAAATAGGCCGTAAAAGGGGAGATGGTAGTATCTGGCGTGCCCTATCTCGTGGGCCAGCACGGCTTCCAGTTCCTGTTTTGAGAGGATTTCCAAGAGCGCATCGGCGATAAGGATATATCTGTATCTTGGGACGATCCCCATAATCCCAGCGGTCATCATCTGTCCTTCAAATACAGGCCACCTAAGAAGATGACGGTACTTGAAGCCTTTGTCACGCAGAAATGCCTCCAATTGTTTGACCTTCTCGGTCGTCTTGATCGGCTTGCATCCCCACCAGTACCGGATAATCCCTGGCATGAAGACCATGAGAAGTGCAATAAAGCATGCAAGAAAACAAAACTGTCCCACAACACTGTTGAAGACACTGGAGGGCCCGGCCCAGGGGCTAAGGATAATCAGGTCATATATTGCTGATATTAAGATCCAGGGGAAGAGGATAGGGAGATTGAGCCTGAAATTGGACGCAACAAAAGATCGTCTTGTAATTGCCACCCGGAATATGGCCTTGTAAAGCGGATAGGCGAAATACCAGATTGTGCCCAGATAAAGAAGAAACAGGGAAAGGGACAGCAGACCCTGCAGGACGGAGAATCGTTCAATAGAGGGGATCAGCTGGAGCCAATACTTAAAGTCAAAGAGGTAAATGGCCAAGGCAAAGGAGAATATGGAAAGGGCCGAGAGCCTGGTGATCAGTCCATGGTATCGGGCGGTCATCCGGCCATCATTTTGTCCGGTGAGATCGCTGTTATTCAACTGGCTCTGAAGGTTCCGAAATCCCAGTCCGCAGCATAACGCGAAAATCAACCATGTGAGTGAAAGCATGGTAACGGAGAAGGGGAGGGACTTATCGGTAGTATAGTCAGGGTAGTGAATGTTGAATATGAAAAGGACTATAACGAAGTAGATAATGTTGTTGAACATCACTCTTGGTGGTTCACAGTTTGTGCGGCATTTTCAGTCAAGAAATCAAGTTCGCCGCTTCCGGGGGGAAGCGTTGGAACACCCTGCAAAACGATATCTACGCCATATCGAAACTCAAGCTGGGCCAGTTCCTTCCTCTTTTTATTTTGAAGGTAGGATGCAACATCCACGGGCAGGACCCCTTTCACTTGTGTAACCCCCTTTTTTGAGACGCCCATCCAGATCCGGCGCAAATAAGACACTGAGGCAGATTCCACAGAAGGAACAAGACCACGACCCTGGCAGTGGTGGCATGTCTGGTAACTGGAAGACTCTATTGAAGGCCTCAACCGCTGTCGCGAGAGTTCAAGTAGACCAAATTTGGATATGTGGGATGTATCTATCTTGGCTCTGTCCTTTTTGGTCTCCTCACGCAGCAACTTCTCAACTTCTCTGATGTGTTCTTTGTCCTTCATGTCAATGAAATCAATAACAACCAGTCCGCCCATGTCTCTCAAGCGGAGCTGCCGCGCTATCTCAGATGCGGCCTCGAGATTCGTGTTG
Organism: Thermodesulfobacteriota bacterium; assembly: GCA_034190285.1. Lineage (GTDB taxonomy): Bacteria > Desulfobacterota > DSM-4660 > Desulfatiglandales > Desulfatiglandaceae > JAXHTA01. The sequence goes on from JAXHTA010000015.1 coordinate 12,562, forward strand.
AAGGCCATAGTTTCCACATCTTTTCCGATCTTTCCACGCCCGGAATTCACGTCAATTGAAATCAAGGCCTCGGTGGGGTCTATAACAATCGAGCCGCCTGACTTGAGAGGCACCTTGCTGCCGTAAATGGTCTCAATCTGTCTTTCGATCTCGTAATGAGCAAAGATGGGGAGTTTTTCTTTGTAAAGCTTGACCTTCCTGTAGTGTCTAGGGGATATAATTTTCATATAGTCTTTTACTTTTGCGTAGGTCTCTCTGTCGTCAACGAGCACCTCAGCAATTTCGCTCGTGAAATAATCCCGCAGAGTCCGAAGGCAGATATCCTGTTCCTTATGAATGAGTGAAAGAGGCGTGGCCTTGTTGACATTTTCTTTGATATTTTTCCACATCCTCAACAGCCGATTGAGGTCTCTTGAAAGCCTCTTGTTATTCTGTTTAAGGGCCGCCGTCCTGACTATGAATCCAACTCCCTCGGGGGGCGCGATCTGATCAATGATGGACTTGAGTCGAAGACGTTCCTTTTCGTCTTCGATCTTCTTTGAGATACCACCTTTTCCACCAGGCATCAAAACCAGATATCGGCTTGCAAAAGACACGTAGGTAGTCAACTGGGCCCCCTTGCGTCCCGGCATCTCTTTTGACACCTGGACAAGGAGTTCCTGGCCCTTTTTTAGTATTTTTTCAATGGGAGGTGGGGGTTGATCGTCCGATAACTCAAGGTTGTCCTGGTAGTATTCCGGGTGAATGTCCCTTGCCTGCAAAAAACCGTTCTTGTCACTTCCAAAGTTCACAAAGCAGGCCTGCAGGCTTGGCTCAATACGTTCCACAATCCCTTTATAGATATTTCCGGTTATCTGTTCTGTCGTGTTGCTTTCAATGTAGAATCCATCAAGCAGTCCGTCTTTAATGATAGCCACTCTGTACTCTTCTGCCTCTACGGCATTGATGAGCATTTTTGTTGTCATGAGGCGACTCGCTCCTATTGCTTAATAAAAAAACCTAATCTGCGGCGGTTGAAGGATGCCGGAGGATCAAGCGTCAGGCGGGCCTCTATTAAACCCCTTGAATTCGTCACCATAATCTCAGCGCTCCTTTCTACCGTGTCTTTCAAAATGCTGGTGTGCCTGGTACATGAAGGTCCGTATAGCCGCCTCTCTCCCTGGCTGGAAGCTCGAATCATACGGCGTATCAAGATAGGGCACTCCGAGTTCGTTCATTAGAGGTCTTACAATGGCTGAAGTTGTAGTACTAGGCATACAAGTAAAAGGATAAACATTCACCACGCCGTTATATCCTTCCCTGGCATATTCCACGATGGCCGGAATGCTCAAACAGGCTTCCGTGCCGGCATCAAAGGAAAACAGGTCCTCTTCATTAAGGATTTTTTCCAGATGTGCCACCTTATGGTCTTCGGCCAGGTCAATAAGTGATCTCGCGCGCCTATAAATCTGCTTCTGTCTGAATTCTTGATAAGAAAGGTCCCCCCAAAAACCCATTATCCTTCTAAAGTGTCCCCAAAGGGATGCCAGGCGGAGCTGTTTCAGGCTTAGCCTAAACCCTGTCTTGGCATCTCTTAGCCTGTCATAGGTAGTATAATTCACCCATTCGGCAATGGAGGCGTTCACTACCTCGGCCCCGTACCTCTCCAGAACCCTTATCAAATCCTGATTTGCATGGACGTGAGTCCGTAGATAGATCTCGCCAACCATCCCTATAAGAGGTTTTGGCGGGATACTCGGGTCAATGATCATCTTTGCTTCGGCTATGATTTCTTCAAGTTTATCAAGTATCTTATCAAAGTCCTTATTGGCCCCATTTACTTCAAGTATTTCTTCCATAGTATGCATGGATTTCTCGATAAACTCATCCGTCAAACGGGGTCTCTTCTCATAAGGCCTTATTCTCCAGAGCAACCTGTCTAGGATATCCCCTGTTACCATAGCGAAGTAGGCGACTTTCCGGAGATCCCTGACCCGTTCTTCATCAATTATACCGGCCACGGAGTATCCATCTCTTGTGGTGAAAGACCCTATCTTCACTCTGCTCAATTCGGGAAAGGAATCCAGGACAATCCGCTGGTATTTGTTGTACATTCCGAAACGGCACGGCCCGTCCGATTCGGGCATGAAGTATACGTAATCTTCCGGGTTGAAGGCATCACCCAGTTTCTCTTTTTCTCTTTTCATGAAATACAGGATGTCTCCCGTGGTAATCTGACAGGGATAGCACTCTTTGCCGGAGGTGTATTCCTTACCCAGGTCAAGTCCTCTGCAAGTATCCATGACCTTCGCATGAATACCAAACGCCCTGAATACCGCCGCGAGAAGGTGCGCCCCGATCCTGTTCATCTCAGGTATCAGAAAAATCTTGTCTCTGAGATTAAACCGGCCCACTTTTTCAGTGAGCGATTGAAAACTTATCACTTTCTCTGATTCCATTTTCTTCTATGGGGCTAATTAGCCGCTCTTTGATCCGATGCTGAATCTGGCCTCAACTTCCGCATGGTGTTCTCAATAACGTTCTTATATGCCTCGAGCCTGGTCATCACGCCGGCTACAGCACTGTGCTCGTCAAGCTCCAGGATCAGATAGGCCCGGTCTCCCATAATGTGTTTGTAGAAATGCTCGATAAATGAGTCCACTCCACACGCAAAATTGGTCAAATGGAGACCAAAATAGTTTGGATGATCTTTAATAAATCTGGCGGTCCTTAAAATCTGAGCACCAAGCCCCCAGTACATAGAAGGAAAGTCTGAAAGGTCCACACTGGACACGTCGATGAAATCCAGGGGCAAGGCAGTTAACCCTAGCCTGGCCAAATTCCGACCCAGCCTCAAGTTCAACATTTCGTCATAGAGATTATAAGGGCGACCTGTCACTACTATAATCGGATCATTTTGGATCTGATCTTCAAGTACGTTACTCCCAATACTGTAAAGCTTTCTGAAAAACTGATTCTGTTTCTCCAGGGCATAATAAAGGGCCTTTTTTATCTCAGCTTGGCCCACGCCAAGTTTCGACCTTATTTGCTCTGAGATCTCCAGGGCCAGGGTGTCCGGATCACGTTTTAGATGAATAACCGGACTCAAAACCGATGACGGCTCGATATCAAGGGCCATGCGAACAACATAAGAATTACTCTGGACCATAGGGCAGTAAAAACCTACTTCAGATGACTCAGGCGTAGGCATGTTGATAATACTGGGGATAAAAAGGTATTTTGTCTTTCCCATCAGCTCCTTGATGTGACCGTGAGCGACCTTGACGGGATAACAGGTCTCGGCAACCATTGTCTCTATCCCCACCCTGGAGATATGCGTGTTGGTGGGTGGGGTCATTACAAGCCTGAATCCGAGCCGATCAAAGAAATGGGCCCACAAAACGCCGGTATGATGGCCGTAAAGGGCCCTCTGCATGCCTATGGTTGGGCGCCCGTCCGCCTCCATCATGGGTTCCCCCTGCAACTCTCTGCAAACACCTGCCATATATGTCTGCCAGACCTTATGCCTTAGCTCAAAGAAATTCTCCTTTTTTGACCCCCTGGTTTTCGACAATTCATAACGACCGCAATCCCCTCCCCAGATACTGCGACGGCCGTCAAAATCATATATCTTCAGTTTGCACCGGTTGTGGCAGTGGGGGTCTGCACGGCATGTCTTCTCGGTATAATTCATTCGGTCGTTTATAGCGCTTTGCAGACCCCTGAACATCCTCTTTTCCTTTTTGTCAAAACGCATTCTCTCCTGAACACAGATGGCAGCACCGTAGGCCCCCAAGACCTCTCTGTGGGCGGGGACCAGCAGGCCGCGTCCGAGGACGTTTTCAAAGGCGGCGACTACGCCCCTGTTCAGAGAAGGGCCCCCTAAAAACATGGCCTTTTGTCCTATCTTTCGTTTTCCCACTACACGGTTCAGATAGTTATAGACAATTGCATAGCACAACCCTGCTATAAGGTCATTCTTGAAAACCCCTTTCTGGTGATAGGACACGAGATCCGATTCCATGAATACCGTACATCTCTCAGCAAGTTTTACGGGCATGTCAGATGAAAGCGCAATGTCCTGAAACTCACCTACGATGTTTATCCCGTACTTGTTTGCAAGTTCATGCAGAAAACTGCCCGTACCCGCAGCACACACTTTATTCATATCAAAATCAAGTGGATACGAGTTGGAGATATAAATGTATTTAGAATCCTGTCCCCCAATCTCAAAGATGGTATCCACCTGTGGGTCTATCTCTACTGCACCCCTCGCATGAGCGGTTATCTCATCAATAATCAGGTCCACATTGAGAAAGTCTCCCACCACGTTCCTGCCAGACCCGGTGGTGGCTGAACCCAGGATATCGATATTGTCCCCGAATTCGTCCCGTATGACCTTTAGAAGGCCCTGAGTGACCTCTATAGGCTTTCCCTGGGTAGGCACATAGCTCTTATGAATAATCTCGCGCTCTTCACTGATAAGCGCGTATTTGGTAGTTGTAGATCCGATGTCAATGCCAAGATACCCCCTCCTGTTCATTTTGGTCGCGGATATTTTCCGGATCTCGTTGGTCGCCGGGAAGAACGTCCGTTTCAGCTCCAATTTCGACCCTACCGGCACCGAGGCATCATGGCCGGATTTGACAGAGGCAAGCACCTCAAGATCAACGCGGTTCTCTCTCGTCGATTCAAGTGCCTGCAAAGCGACTCCAAGGGCACCCAGGGATGTGTTGTAAACGGGAACTGTCAACTCCGGGAAATAGCCTTTGAAGGCCTTAAATTGGAGAGCGTTCATTGAAAGTCCACCAATAAAGACAATGGGCTCTTCAAGTACCCGATTGGAGACTATTGTACTCATGTAGTTTCTGGCATTCCCGATGTGCAGACCGTATATGATATCCTCCAGCTTCTCCCCCTTATTCTGGAGATGGATCATGTCAGATTTTGTGAATACGGTGCAACGGCAAGCCACGCTGGCAGGCTTTTTCGACTTCAGGCCTAGTTGGATAAAATCAGCAAGTATCCCATCAATTTGATCCTGGGAAGTGTCAATTTCTTCCGAATACATGGCAGTGGCCAGTCTCTGGGCCTGTTGATCAATAAAAGACCCGGTGCCGGACGCACACGGGCCGTTCGTATTAAAATACTCCAGTTCCCAGCGTCCAGGTCCCTGGTGGTGGCCTTCGTCGTCAAGATATTTTATTTGGAACAAGGCCGTGTCCTGGCCCCCCATACTTATAATCGTTTTGACGTTAGACCTCAGGTGAATAACACCCAGTACCTGGCTGATCGTATCGAACTCATATTGCGTCCCCATTTTTTCACTGAGTTGCTGTCCATGATTTCCGGTGAAGGAAATTGATTGGATCCTTTTCTCCCCGAATCTTCTGTAGAGATCCTGAATAAAAGCCAGAACATTATCCTCGACCTTGCCGAAGTGCCGCGTATAGGGAGATTCGTGGACGATTTCCCCTTCTTGATTGATGACTACGCAATTCAGGCTGACAGATCCGACGTCAATTCCCACATAGAATCTGTCAGAATCCTTAATTGATTTCTT
>JAXHTA010000150.1:0-8510 GCA_034190285.1 Thermodesulfobacteriota bacterium
TGCGGTGACCTCCTGGATATAAGGTTTTTTGTGTTGTAGTAGTTCATTATAACCTTTATCCATGGGGTTCCGCAAGCCCTTTACTACTTATTTTGTCGGGTTTTTATGCAACTATAGGGTTGACTTTGTTGAAAGAACCTTTGTCAGGACTTTTTTCCCATTTCGGGGCCTGTTCCCGTTTGGGAACCGATTCATTTTTTGGCCATCAGGGAAGGAATTCGGTGGCAATAGCGGCCCTGGCGGCGGCCGTGGCTATGGTGGTTAGCATCGTCATTATGGTGGAGAGTTTCCGTAGCACAGTAGACGTCTGGCTAAATCAAACGCTGCAGACAGATATTATCGTCACCATGGAATCCCGGTTTAAAAGAGGAGGGACAGCGAAAATGTCCCCGGATATTGCGGAGAAAATAAAACATTTGCCCCAGGTCCGCGATGTGGACACTTTCCGTTATATCAACATGGATTATGAGGGGCGAATAGCCGCCTATGGAGTGCTCGATTTTTCCAGCATCGCCCGGCACAATACTCTGCCGGTAAAAAAGGGAATTGATCCTTTCGTGAAAGCCAGGGAAAAGGGAGGGGTTGTGATTTCCGAAGGCTTTGCCACAATTCATAATAAGGATGTAGGAGATGCGCTTTTGCTTCCCACTTTGAAGGGAGAAGCCAGATTTGAAATCTATGGAATCTATTATGATTATGCTGTCCAATATGGAATTGTATTGTTTGACCGGGACACCTTTGCCCGCTACTGGGAGGATCGGTTTTTAACTTCACTGGGGGTCTATGTAAAAGACGGGAAGGTTGAAGAAGCCCGCAGGGAGATAATGGAAATCATAAAAGATAGGAAAGGTCTTACCGTTTTCAGCAATAAGGATATTAAGGAAAGGGCATTGGATGTCTTTGATCAAACCTTCAGGATAACCTATGCCCTGCAAGTGATTGCGGTGATTATCGCTATTTTGGGGATAATCGGTTCGTTAGCCTCCTCAGTGCTGGCACGCAAAAGAGAGATAGGAATATTGCGCTCTGAGGGATTGACCCGTTTTCAGATGATGAAGCTACTGGTAATGGAGTCATCCCTACTGGGAGCTTTAGGGATCGCTGTGGGAATAGCGACTGGCGTGGTATTATCAGCATTACTGATAGATGTCATCAATTATCGATCCTTTGGATGGACCATACAGCATACATGGCCTCTGGTTCAGATCTTAACATCCGTACTGCCTATTTTTATACTTACCGTCCCCGCCGGAATCCCTCCTGCCTTGAAGGCCATGTCGTTGAACGTGTCCGGTGTGCTTCGATACGAATAGAATATAGCCGATATATCAAACATGAAGACATTGAAACATATTCTTTTGGCCTTTTTTTTTATTGCTGCCGCAAACGGTTCCGGTTTGGCGGAATATAGGAAAGCCCTGCCAGGCTACAAGTTTACTTTCCCCCGTGATCACTATTCTCATCCGGATTTTGCCATTGAATGGTGGTACTATACGGGGCATCTCTTTACTAAAAAAGAAAGACGGTTTGGCTATGAGTTAACCTTTTTTCGCAGAGGGGTTTCGGCCGCCCCCCAACGGAAATATTCAAAATGGGAGGTAAGAGATGTTTTTTTTGCCCACCTGGCAATAACCGATGTCTCGAAAAAGAAGTTCCGCTATTTCGAAACAATGCACCGTGGCCATGAAGGAGTTGCTTATGCCTCCACCGAATCCTTTGAGATCAAGAACGGAAAATGGAGGCTTTGGGGAAGTCCCGACAAACATAGAATAAAGGCAGAAAAGTCTGGATATGGAATTGATCTCACTCTTAAGCCGGTCTGGGGTCCTGTAGTCCATGGTCAGGATGGTATCAGCCGGAAAGGTGAGGGCCAAGGGCATGCCTCCCACTACTATTCCTTTACTCGCCTGAAAACCTCGGGAACCATAACGATTAATGATCAAGATTATATGGCTATGGGAAACTCCTGGATGGATCATGAATTCTCAAGTGATCAGTTGGGAGCCGATCAGGTAGGATGGGACTGGTTTTCCCTGCAACTTGAAAACAATCAAGAGATAATGCTATACCTGATGAGAAAAAAGGACGGCACTATCGATCCCTATTCCTCGGGGACTCTGGTGACAAGAGGAAATTATGAATATCTGGATATCAGCAAATTCAGTGTAATTCCAAAAGGGAAATGGAAGAGCAGAAAAAGCGGGGGAATCTATCCTTCCGGGTGGGATATCAACCTGCCGGAAAAGAACATTCGGCTTAAAGTGGTGCCCTTGGTAAAAGACCAGGAGTTAATTACCAACGAAAGCGTCCGGGTTACCTACTGGGAAGGAGCCTGCAAGGTGTCAGGGAAAATAGGTGAAGATAAGGTGAAGGGAAGCGCCTATGTGGAGCTGACCGGCTATGCCGGTTCCCTTACTGACTTTTAGAATGCCCTTTTTCCATGTGGGTCACTTTGCAGTTTAATTCACTCTAACAATGCGTAGGATTTGAGATCAAAGCACTCTGGATTAGGCCAGCAAAGGACGCTAAGGCATTTTCAGGGATGAAAGAGTATTAGAGATACGCTGAAATATGGGTTTTCGATGTTGCCTCTGTGGGCTTCCCGAAGGTTTGACTTGGATTGCGAGATATGATATCAACAGAACAACTAATTCCTGATAGGAAATATAAAGGGGGCGAACAAATGAAGAAAAAAGCGATAACATTGCTGTTGCTGTTCGTTATAATGGTGGTCATATCCGGCCATCGAGGATGTTGGCCCCACCGTCATCCCCATCCGCGATTCGTGGCTACATCATCCCCCTGATTTTTCATCTCAAAGCTCATCTTGCTTTTAGACCGGTAGCGCCTGTAAAAGTTCCGTTTATCGGCTCCTGGGGAAGAGGGTTTAGAGGGGGACGGCATAGACGCGTAATAGAGTAATTATCCCAGGCTGTTTCCATAAATGGCAGCAGCGGCAATCCAGCCCAATGACATAGCAATTATGCCGTGCAGTCACCCAACAATAAAAGCTCTCCTGCCAATCTTGACATGAGAAAGAGTATCAGTTAATAGCGGCGCTGACCCGAACACACGACGGAAAGGAGTGGGCTTGCCTGCGGACATCCGGCGAGCGCCGTCGGGTCAACTGGCCCGAGGGATACTTTTCTCTTGAATCACTTCTCGCTTCATGACTTAATTCCCTCTCATTTTTCGTTGTTGATTTGCTCCCGTGACCTCCAGTCGAATTATTTTGAAAGGGGAAAACTGTCGTCTTTGGCGACCTCTTCCCCCAAAGATAAGTCACGAGAAGATTCGACCATATGCCTGTACTGTCCTGTCTAAGGCAGGCCCCTGTTTATGGCCCAGGGGGCGTGCCGTGAGCTATGAAGAATTTGTGATGCAGCTTTGCCAAAAGAGAACCCCGCGGGTCAAAGCGCCTCGTTTTCAAAGGGCTAAACTCTTACGACCAAATAGTGTCTGAACAAAAAAGACAGTTATCGTTCGGGCACTAAATAAATATTTGTGATAATGGACGTTCACCAAGTTGTTCTTTTAGCTGTCGAATATGGTTCTCTATTGATGATAAATCGGCTTCAAAAGCATTTTCCGGGCACAAGCGCACGCAGTTATAACATAAGATACAATCGGAACCTGATTGGGGTAAGGGATCTAACTGTATAGTCCGGACTGGACATTCCTGAGCACATATATCGCATTGATTACAGAGGTCAGCATTTAACTCTATTCTGGGTAACATATCTTTGGCAACCGTGAGGTTCATATTTCTTGCCTTCTCTTGAAAATCAAGAGGCTGGTACTTTAATTCGTCAGAAGGAAGCGGTATGGTCTTGCCATGACTCAGACTGGCAGTGACCTTTTTTACCAATACACGGATCATGTCATCATCTCTTGTATCTGGATGCCCCTTGCCCAAGGGTTGATCAGAGCGGATCATCATCACAGAATGAATCGCCAGGATTTTAGCCGCCCCCAAAAGAGTGTAACCCTTTTCTTCCAGCATCTTACCCAGCTCATGGAGTGCGACCCCGCTGCTTACCCCACCCCATGTCACAAAGGGTACAGCATAGCTTCCTTTGGTATCAGGCAACTGAGAAATAAATTGTGTAATGGCGGGGACAGAGTGCCATACGTATACTGGAGAGCCAATCCAAAGGCAGTGTCCTTCTTGCATACCATCTTGTAGTGCAGATAAGTTAGAATCACGGTCTTTGGCCTCAAGATCAACAACCTGCTGTTTCCACCCTTCTTCTCTTAATGCCGCCGAGATTGTTTGGGCAACATGGCGGGTGGCACCGGCCGGAGAAGAATAGACAATTACCGCCTGTAAGAAACTGTCTTGCATAATAATACTCCTTTCATGCTGATTTAGTTCATGCTGAAATATATAACAAGCATTAGAAATTCTCAATGGAAGGGATTTGAAGTATATCCTCCGGATTCAGTACGATCGGCCAAGACTAGTGACCAATAACAGCCGTTTTCTGATCCTGGCCGACTGGCATTTTCCGAAATTGGCTTCTCGCGTCCTAATCATTATGTCAAGAGAGACTCCCGGGCAATTGGCAGGCAGTTTTCGGCTATCCGGTTGTGCTGTTAGAGACCTTTTTTGTGGACCCTCGATGTTTCCAGGGACGCAGCTACCCACTGTTTCAGCCATTGTCGCTGGCGTTACCTTGTGCGTGATGCGCAGTTACCTTGCCATCTCGAATTGGGCAAAACCTTTGGGCAAAAGGCCCGTGAGCGTTTTAGGCTGTCGATACCGAAACAGTCGTTACATCGTACCGAGCCCCTCCATCATCCGTGATGTGCTGATTCGCGTGGACCCTTTGCACCTTGACTGTGCGCTACAGCGCTGGAATTAGAACAGATTTCCGTGGGGATCGGGATAGGCCCTTGATTATGCAGTAAGGCGGCTTATGCTACAATATAAAAAACAAAAGTAAGCAAAATTAGCTCCGAAATACTTCTTGAAAAAAAACAGCATTTTTGGTAAAATATTATGTTAAGATTTTTCAATGGGTTATAGGATTTTCAAAATGTTTATTTGCCTTTAAGGGTTCGGCCTTTCGGGCCATTATTCTTTAACTTAGGAACAGAGCCTATGGTTTTTTCAATTTCATTGTATGTTGCGTTGGCAGTTTTCGGGATAGGTCTAATCTATAAAACATCAACCTGGTTTCGCTACACCATCGGAATAGAAACCGAAAAAATTCCGACCTCAGCCAGGGCCTTTAGTGCCTTTAAAGGGATTGCTGCAATCTTATTCAGCGTAAAACTATTGACCCTGATAAAGGTTTTTGTGGTTGATGTAATTTTACAGATAAGGATATTGCGACAGGATTTTCTCAGATGGCTGATGCATATCTTTATATATGTGGGTTTTATGCTGCTTCTTTTGATGCACGCTCTGGAGAACTTCGTAAGCGCTGCTCTATTTACTGACTATTATTCGACCATCAATCCGTTTATGTTTTTGAGGGATCTTTTCGGCGCCTTTGTTATATTGGGGATCGGGATTGCTCTTTACAGGCGCTTTGTTTTGAAAGTTCCACGACTGAAAACCAACGCTATGGATATTTATGCGGTTATTATCCTTGGTGTTATTATGGTTTCGGGCATCCTGCTGGAAGGGGCAAAGATTTCGTCCCACACCGAATTCCAAGGCATGGTTGAGGATTATGCCGGACTGACACCGGAGGATGACGCAGATGAACTCAAGGCACTTGAAAGCCTATGGGTCAAGGAGTTTGGAGTGGTTTCTCCCACTATAAAAGGCCCATTTGATCCGGAACTCCTGGAAGAAGGACGCGAAAGCCACGAGGCATATTGTGCTGAATGTCATTCGTCACCCAAATGGGCTTTTACGGGTTATGCGTTTGCCAGGGTATCGAAGCCGATCGCCCTTGCGTTGGATAAGGCGGGCAGTCCAACCGTTCTTTGGTATATCCATTTTTTGGCCTGTTTTATCGGTCTGGCGTATTTGCCTTTTAGTAAAATGTTCCATATCTTTGCCGGCCCATTGAGTCTGCTCGCCAATTCCGTTATGGAGAAAGGGGAATCAGACCCGGCCAATATTGCCACGCGACAGGTTATGGAGCTGGACGCATGTACCCATTGCTGTACGTGCAGCCTGAACTGCTCGGCCGGCGTTTTTTTTCATAATTTTGCCAATACAAATATCTTTCCTTCTGAAAAGATCCTTTCAATTAAGGCCCTTGCTTCCGGCAAACAACTGAATGAAGACGAACTCAGGCACATCCAGGAAGGAGTCTATCTCTGTACCAATTGTTATCGCTGTACCGTGGTCTGTCCGGTTGGGATCAATTTGCAGGATTTGTGGTTTAGTGTAAGGGAACTGCTCCTTAGAAAGGGTCATCCGGAGTTTCTTGCGCTTTCCCCTCTGTCTTTTTATCGGGGTCTTATGAAAGAAGAGACTGCCAGAGACAATTACCAGAAACCTTTGGATCAGGCCCGACAGGAAATTGCCGACCGATGCGAATTAATGAAAATGAAGGATAAGACTCTCCCGTTATCAGGCATTGAACCTAAGTTTAAAGAGGGCTTGAGAGAGTCGGATCAGGCAAGCACCTTTTCGGGTTGCTTCGGTTGCGAAACCTGTACGACCGTATGCCCGGTAGTCGCCAATTATGATAATCCGATGCAGGTTCTGGGGCTTCTACCTCATCAGATAATGCATTCCTGTGGGTTGGGGTTAAAAGATCTGGCCCTGGGCTCCAATATGCTATGGGACTGTCTTACCTGTTACAAGTGTCAGGAGCAGTGTCCCCAGCAAGTGAATGTCGCAGACATTATTTACGAACTTAAGAACATTGCTGTCGAGCAAGTAAAAGAAAGGCCTCAAACATATTAATGGGAAAATAATATGAGATTTGCACTATTTCTTGGATGTAATATCCCTGCCCGTCTTACACAATACGAATCATCAGCAAGAGCAGTATTAAAAAAAGCCGATGTGGATCTGACAGATATACAGGAATTTAATTGTTGCGGATACCCTGTAAGAAACCTTGATCATAAAGCCTTTGTTCTTGCTTCCGCCAGGAATCTGGCTCTGGCTGCAAAAAAGAATCTGAATATAATCACGCTGTGCAAATGTTGCTTCGGCAGCCTCAAGAAGGCAGACTTTCTCATCAAAGAGAACTCTTCTCTCCGTTCAGAAATCAACAATACTCTCAACAAGGAAGGCTTGAAATATGATGGCGATATTAAGGTGCACCATCTTCTTTCTGTTCTCTACCATGAGGTTGGGATTGAAGCACTTAAGAGCAGGATAGAGAGGCCTTTTTCAAACCTTATGATTGCCACTCATTACGGCTGCCATGCTCTCAGGCCGAGCAAGATTGTACAATTCGATGATCCTGTGGCGCCGTCTATTTTTGATAAACTTGTGGAAGTAACCGGCGCCAAAAGCATAGACTGGCCAATGAAGCTTGATTGTTGCGGCGCTCCCTTGTGGGGAATTAATGATGAACTGTCTATGAGTTTGACGGAAAAGAAACTTGCGGACGGGAAAAAGGTTGGCGCAGACTTCCTGTGCACCGCATGTCCGTATTGCCAAATACAGTTCGACACTGTGCAAAGAACGATTTTATCCGAGCGGGGTACAGAGCTTCAGCTTCCTTCTATTCTCTATACCCAGCTTCTCGGGCTGAGCATGGGTGTTGAAAAGGACTCTCTGGGATTGGAAATGAATAAGTTGTCTGTTGTAGGTCTGGAGGATTTTTTTGCCGGACAAGCAGCAACCCAAGCATAGGGAAAAAGAAAAATGGCTCAAAATAAAATCGGTTCAGTTATGGTGGTTGGTGGTGGGATAGCCGGAATGCAGGCTGCTTTGGACCTCGCTGATTCAGGCTTTTATGTCTACCTGGTGGAAAGCTCTTCTTCCATAGGGGGAGTCATGTCCCAGCTGGACAAGACCTTTCCCACCAATGACTGTGCCATGTGAATTATTTCGCCCAAACTGGTCGAGGTCGGCCGGCATCTTAACATTGAATTGTTGACCTTATCTGAAGTGGAGAGCATCTCCGGGGAGGAAGGCAACTTTGAAATCAAGGTTATACAGCATCCCCGTTATGTTGACGTTGACAAATGCATCGCCTGCGGTCTTTGTACTGAGAAGTGTCCTAAAAAAGTAACCAATGAGTATGATGCTGGTTTGGGCAAGAGAAAGGCTATATATGTGAAGTACGCTCAGGCGGTTCCCTTGAAATACGCCATTGATGACAATTGTATCTTTCTTGAAAAGGGAAAATGCAAGGCCTGCGAGAAATTCTGTCCTGCCGGGGCGATTAACTTTGAGGATCAGCCAAAAGAACTGACCATAAATGCCGGTGCGGTACTTATTGCTCCTGGGTGTACGGTGTTCGACCCTGCTACTTACGATATCTACGGCTACAACAAGTCTCCTAATGTCGTAACCAGCCTGGAGTTTGAGCGGATACTTGCCGCAACCGGGCCCTTCAGTGGTCATCTGGTACGGCCTTCAG
>JAXHTA010000151.1:0-8480 GCA_034190285.1 Thermodesulfobacteriota bacterium
GAGAGGAATGCCGTAGATGATTCAAGTCTTTTTCACTACGAAAAAGAACAAGGCCCATGGCCATGGGACAGTAAAGCAGCTTGTGCGCATCAATGGAGACAGAATCGGCCTTTTCTATCCCTTTGAACAGGTCCCGGTATTCATCCACCAGGAGGGCGGAACCACCCCAGCAGGCATCCACATGGAAATGGACGCCGGCGTCACGGGCTATTTTCCCCAATTCTTCAAGGTTGTCCACATTCCCGGTTTCGGTGGTTCCCACTATACCAACGATCGCAATAATCTTGGTCCTTTCTTTGCCTCTATCCTTTTCCAACCCCCTTATTCTTCTGCGGAGTTTCTTGATATCCATGCGGTTTTCGCCATTGACAGGAATCTTCAAGACATTGTCTTCTCCGATACCAAGCAGATTGGATGCCTTTTGAATGGAATAGTGCCCCCTTGCGGATACAATGATCACACCTCTGGTATACCCGTAGTGGCGGAGCGCAGAATTCACACCGGCCGCCCGAGTGCCTGGAAAATCCCCTTCCGGTGGAAATGCCTTTTCCCGGGCCGTCAAAAGGGCGGTCAGATTCGCGAGGGTCCCGTCGGAAGTTACATTACCTAAGGCAACGCGGGGATTCTGAATATTCCTTTCGTAGAATTTATCCGTCTTCTTAAAGACCAGTCGATGAAGCCAAGCCACAAGTTCCCTTTCCACAAAGCTTGAGGCCTTGGCCGTCTCAATCTTGACCTGGTTCTGGTTTAAAGCCGCAATAATCATCTCAAGCAGGATCATAAAATAGGGTATAGCGCTGGTCATATGGCCAATATAGTAGGGATTGCCTACCTTGACGGAATGTCCTACGACCTTTGTCTTGATCTCCGAAAGCACCTCCTTTATCAGCTGAGGGCTATCAGGTATTGCGGTTTGGTCAAATATCCCGCTTAACTCGGGCAATGTAATGCTGCTGTGAATGCCACCCTTTTCCTGGAAAAAATCGTGAATCATCTCAAGGAGTTCATGCCCAAACTCGATAAATTTGTCTGGTGAGTCCGGCATTATAAACAGCTTTCTAAGGGATTCAAGGTTGGACCTAATTGTTTTGGTTTTCTCTTTCACGGGCTATTCTTTCTTTTCCTGCAAAGTCTTAACATATAAAAAGGTTCCATGGCCGCTTAAGGGCGGGCGAGGGCAATATTCCCATTTACCTATTAGGAATGGCCAGCATACGTTCCACGCTACTTTTTGCCTTGAGTCTGATTTCATCAGGAACCTCTACCTCCGGCTTCAGTTCTTGCAGCGCCTTTAAGATTTCCATTAAACCGGTCTTCTTCATATCGGGGCATACCATGCCGGGATCGGCGGGGATAAACAGCTTGCCGGGATTTGCCTTTGAGAGGGGATGGAGAATCCCAGTTTCTGTGCCGATAATAAATTCACTTTGCTTTGAAGAGGTGGCATAAGCAATCATGCCTGACGTGCTTTTCACCTCGTCAGCCAAATCCAGTACCTCGGGGGGGCATTCCGGATGTGCAAGGAAAATGGCGTTGGGATGTGCCTCTCTTACATTCCTGACCTGTGCGGCCGTCAGCCCGTCGTGAACAGGACAATACCCTTCCCAGTAGCTTATATCCCTGTCTACATGTGCCTTCGTATACCGCGCAAGATTCTTGTCAGGTGTCATAAGAATTTGAATAGAGGGGTCCACGGAATTGGCTACCTGGATCACATTGGCCGATGTGCAACAGAGATGGCTCTCAGCCTTTATCTCGGCAGTCGTGTTTACATAGCTTATCACAACGGCATCCGGCATTTCTTGCTTTCTTCTCCTCAATTCTCTTGCTGTGATCATGTCTGCCATTGGGCACCCTGCATTCAACACGGGGAGAAGGATCTTCTTGTCGGGGCAGAGAATAGAGGCAGTTTCAGCCATAAAGTGAACGCCACAGAAGACAATCACATCCGCGTCGGTCTGTGAGGCCTTTATAGAAAGTTCCAGAGAGTCACCGCAAAGATCGGCAATATCCTGCACCTCAGGACCCTGATAGTTGTGAGCCAGCAAAACCGCCCTTCTCTTATCGAGCAGCCTCCTGATCTCATCCCGAAGGGTCTCAAAGTGAGATGTATTTCCAGCTGGGTCTTGCTGGTTACGTGTCACCGAACTTGCCTCTCCATCTTTGACGGTCTTTGGGCCAAAGGGTTCTCCTATAGTGGTTTTCTACCCCAGAAGTCAAGCTGTTTAACGCAAGGCCATGATCATTTAGACATCCATTTCCCCTAGAAGCAAGATTCGCAAGGCCTGATGGGTTTTACTGTTGAAATAACAACGCTAGGCTTAGTAAATCTCAATATTCAAACAGTGTAAGTTCTCATAGGATTCGGAGAGCCCAAAGGGCCCATATTAGTTTTCAGGCAGAAGCGGCCTAATTCCCTATGAATTTATTCAACCGGCTCTCATCAATCATGCCATGGCGCAGAATTCGAGCCGGGTGTACTGTCACATCCAGGACGGTTGAACCCATCTGCCCCGGGGTCTCGCCTCCATCCAGAACCAAGTCCACTCCTTCCCTGAATGAGGCCACGACCTCACCCGCATTCCGGCAGGCCGTTTCACCGGAGATATTGGCGCTTGTCCCGGTTATGGGTACGCCAATTGCCCCGGTCAATGCCGTTGCCACTGGGTGGCTGGAGAGACGAACACCTATCTTACCTGTACCGGCGGTGAGCATGGGTGAAACCTTTGGTCCTGCGACAAAAACCAGGCTCAAGCCGCCGGGCCAGAATGCTTTTATGAGCCGGTGAGCAATACTGGGAATATGATCGACATATTGCTCCAGCAGATCTAAAGAGGGAATCAGGATCAGGACAGGGTGGCTGGTTGGAAGTTCTTTAACAAGGAAAAGCCGTTTAATGGCCTCTTGGTTTGTGGCGTCCACGGCCAGGCCATAAAAAGACTCCGTGGGGTAGGCGACCACCCCCCCTGATAACAGGCAACCCCCTGCCCGGCCAACCGCTTTCTGAAGATCCCGGGATTGGTCTACCTTTATTATCTGGGCCGGATGTTTTCTTGAATTCTCAGAGTCTTTAGTCAATCCCCTCTTTGTCCCCTTCTCTTATCCCCTCCGACCAGCCCGGAGAGGATTACTTCGGAAGCCCCTAAGTGCTTACGGCGTTCGCAGCTTCCACAACTTTCTGCGACAACTCTTTGCGATAGACACGTAGTTTCTTACTAATTTGAGAGTACTTCAGGGCCAGTATCTGAGCTGCCAGCACAGCGGCATTCTTTGCACCACCACCTCCAACAGCAACCGTGGCCACAGGTATACCTGGCGGCATCTGTACAGTGGACAAAAGGGCATCAAGCCCTTTTAAGGGCGATGAATCAATGGGAATCCCGATGACCGGCAAGGAGGTGTGGGCGGCCATGAATCCGGCAAGGTGGGCGGCCCAACCGGCCCCGGCAATAATCACCTCAATGCCCCGATCAGCTGCCAATAGGGCATACTCTCTTGTCAAATCAGGGGTCCGATGTGCCGAGAGAACCCGCATCTCATGCGGTATCTCCAGTTCTTTAAGGACATCGATGCAACTCTGCATCACGTTCGCGTCGGAAGCGCTACCCATAACCACTGCGACCAAAGCCTTATCTATAGACATTTAATTACCTCCCAAATGCCGTATGCCTTCAACTATTCCTCTTCATGCCTACAAGCGGATAAACAATCATCCCGGCCAGCCAGGCAATATCCTCTGCCGAGAGAATATCAGAAATGGTCCGATCAAAGAGGATGTTTCCCTCGGATGGGAACTCATCATCCCCTTTCCACAGAATCAAAGCGACCGGGACCACTGGCAAGGCCTGAACCACCACCGAGAAGTCACCATGGTCGAAAGGCGTTGTATTATAGGCCTCTTCTGCAAGCTCCACAAGCAACTCCGGCCTGTCGCCAAAGGCCTGGACCATGGGGGCTTTTGCCCTTCTCAGAAAGGCATCAAGGTAGAATTTGCCATCAGGAATTTCCTGGTAAGCAATCCACTCGCCCTGTGGCGCCAATCCTTTGGCCCCATTCAGGTAATGCAGCAGTAAGACCTGCTGCTGAATCGGCACTTCCTCATCAGATCCCTCAAAAGAAAAATCAAGATCGGGCCAGGTTATTGCTACCTTTCTGTTCAAGAAATCCAGAGTAACAACAGCCCCGTTTCCCGAATCCACCTCAAACGCGGCACCACCAAGCACCGCAATCCGATTCGGCTCTCTCCCTTCCAGGTCTTTTTTCCCCAGCTCGACGGCCTTCGTATAATCATCGATTCTTGCCATAATGTCCCTCTCCGAAGCATTCTCTGAACCTCTGGCACTTCTATACTTTTGTTGTTATAATAATATTCAGGGCTTGATTTCAAGCCTAATCTCCAGATACGGCACCTAACAGAGGATTTCAGTGATGTCTCGCAGAAAAAAGAGAAGAGGGCACCTTCCGGAGAAGAAAGGCTTGAAGAAGAAAACCGAGTTTTTTAATTCCGCCTTTGAGGGCCTGGCCCCGCTAATAAAAAAGAACAGAATCGTCCGGAATCCGCCCCAAGAACAGAAGCCCCCTGAACAGCAGCCTGAGACCGACGAAACTCGAGATTTCCTGGAGGCCGTATCGAACGTCCAACCGTTTTCAGACGGCCCTAAAAGGGTTACACGGATCCCTAACCTCGAAGTCAGGCCGTCTCATCCGGCTGGCAGTGACGAACTGGAGGCCATTATGCACTTGTCCGATCTCGTCACCGGAACGGCTGAAATCGACATCACCTTCAGCGATGAATATATCGAGGGATCTGTCCATGGATTCAGTAGGACACTGATGAACAGGCTCAAGAAAGGTCAGTTGCCCGTTCAAGATTATGTTGATCTCCATGGACTGACAAAGCAGGAAGCCGAAATCAGGATGAGGGATTTTATCCTTCAATGCCACCGGTTCGGGCTAAGATGCGTACTTGTGGTACACGGCAGGGGCCTGAATTCTGAAAACCATATCCCCGTATTGAAGGAACGTCTGCCCATCTGGCTGAGCCGTGGACCTCTAAAAAAAATCGTGCTGGCGTTTTCAACCGCCAGGTCTTACGACGGCGGTACGGGAGCGATTTATGTCTTACTGAGAAAACAGAAGTGATAACAAAACTATAAAAGAAATGTCGCTATGATTACGCCTGCAAGAAGAGTTATGCTGACATAGCTGTTGATAGTGAAAAAGGCCGTATCCAGCCCCTCAATTCTGTCGGGACCTACCAGCAGGTGTTCCCAGATCATAAGTAAACCCACAATCAGTGCAGCCACAAAATAGGGCCATGTGAGGTGGGCAAGGGCTCCTCCAATAAGAAACAGGATAAAGGAAACGAGGTGAAAGAACGAGGAAATATGTAGTGCCAGGCGTGCTCCTACCTCAGCGGGGATAGAATGCAGGCCTATCCGTCGATCAAAATCCTCATCCTGACAGGCATAAATTATGTCAAATCCCGCTACCCAGAAAAGGACACCGCCAGCGACCACAACAACAGGCAATTCTATTCTACCTGTTACGGCCAAAAAGCCACCTATGGGGGCCAGAGAGAGTGCCAGGCCCAGCCAGATATGACTGGCCCATGTAAACCGCTTTGTGTATGAATAGCCCAGGATGATCATGAGCGCTGGTGGGGCCAGGTAGAAGCACCATCTTCCCAGGGCAATCGCCGAGAGAAAGAAGAGTATAATGGAACAGGACATAAACCAGATCACCGCGCGCCTGGAGAGTGCTCCTGCCGGAAGTTCGCGACCTCTTGTACGTAGATTCATGACGTCATACTGGTGATCTGCAAGCCTGTTAAAAGACAACGCCGCGCTCCTGGCACCCACCATAGTCAGCAGTATAAAAGTGCTATTCCATATCCCCGGCCATCCGCCCGCCCCAATGATGGCACCCACGTATGCAAGGGGCAGGGCAAAGACGGTGTGTTCGAATTTAATCATTCGAAGTATTCTTCTTAGACTTTCCAAGATACTTCTCTATCCCCAGCCTGGACCATATGGAGACGATTCTCTCCTTGACTGATCGATCCATTTCTATGATTTCGGGCCATTCCCTTCCAAAGCCTTCCTCAGCCCACTTTCCAGTGCAATCGACCCCCATTTTACTACCGTAAAGAGGCCTTTCCGAGGCATGATCCAGGACGTCAAGAGGGCCTTCCACAAAACTGATGTCCCTTAGGGGCGCCACATTGTTACCAAGATACCAAAGCACCTCCGAGATGTCCTGGACGTTTACCTCCTTGTCAAAGATAAAAATCATTTTGGAGAACATCATCTGTCCAAGGCCCCATAGTGCATGAATCACCTTTCTGGCATGACCCGGATAGCGTTTGTCGATAGAGATAAAGGCCATGTTGTGAAACACCCCCTCTATGGGTAGATTTATGTCAACCACCTCGGACATCTGTTTCTTTATAATGGGCAGGAACAGCCTTTCCGTAGCCTTGCCCAGAAAGGCATCTTCCATGGGTGGGCGCCCCACCAACGTGGTCTGATAAATGGGATTCTTTCTTCTTGTCATGCATGTCACATGAAAGACGGGATAGTCATCGGCCGGAGAATAAAAGCCCGTATGGTCTCCGAATGGTCCCTCTATTCGCCTTTCTCCGGGTCTTAAAAAGCCCTCCAGAACATACTGGGAATTTGCGGGGACCATTATGTCGTTGGTTATGCCCTTTACCAATTCAACCGGTCTTTTTTTCAGGTAGCCGGCCAATAAATATTCATCCGTGTCATCGGGTAATGGAGAGGTCGCTGCATATGTGCAGGCCGGATCGGGCCCAATCGCCACGGAGGCGGGAAGATTCACTCCAGTCTCCTCTGCGATGCGGTAATGTTGAGCACCGCCCTTGTGGGGATGCCAGTGCATACCGGTAGTGTTCTTGTCAAATATCTGAAGCCTGTACATCCCCAGATTCCGCCTTCCCGTGCGGGGATGGCAGGTTGCAACAAGCGGCATGGTGATAAATGGGCCACCATCCTTGGGCCAGCAATGCAAAGCGGGGAGGGCCTCCAAGTCCACCTCCTTTTCCCTCAGGACCACTTCCTGACAGGGCGCCTTATCTACCACCTTTGGAAATATGCTACTTAGGCGTTTGATCTTGGGCAGAAGCTTGAGCTTATCCATCATGCCGCTGATCCCTTCCATTTCCATAAACGCCATAATATCGGCGGCCAGGTCATCCAGATCTTTGACCTGAAGGGCCATCTTGATCCTGTCCGGAGAGCCAAAGGCATTGATCAAAACAGGATCTTTCGAGGGAGATACTACATCCTCAAATAGAAGGGCAGGGCCGTTTGCCTTGGACACACGGTCCGTAATCTCGGTAATCTCAAGGTAAGGGCTTACTTTCTCCTTGATGCGAATCAGTTCTCCTTCGGCTTCAAGCAACCGGATGAATTCATTCAGGTCTTTAAAGGCCATGGGCTTTTCTCTTAAGTCATTACTGGCAAGACGCCGGCACCTGTGTTACACAGAAGACACGGAAGACATATTAAGTCAGTAAGAAACGGCAGTCAATGTGTAAGTTTCGTGTTGACAAACAGACCATTCAAACCCTATAAATGACCGGGCGGTCATTTTGGCAGCAACAATTAATCCTTGAAATACAATATGTTATTGATAGCCATGGAATTCATTTTCTATCCAGGGGAACAATCTGGCAATGGATTTTTCTGATCCGCAACTGAAATCCATATATCAAAAGGTACAAAGCGGCGAGCGCCTTGGATTGGACGATGGCCTTGTGCTCTATCGGAGTCCTGATTTGATAGGCGTGGGTAACCTGGCCGATTTTGTGAGAAAAAAGCTGCACGGTCAAACAACTTATTATGTCTATAACCAACACCTGAACTATACTAATGTCTGCATAAACAGGTGCCTTTTCTGCGCCTATTCCCGTGATGAAGGAGAGGAAGGCGCTTTTACTCTGACTATTGAGGAGGTAGAGCAACGTATCAGATCGCGCCTTCATGAACCGATTTGCGAAGTTCATATTGTGGGAGGGCTCAACCCTGCCCTGCCTTTTTCCTTCTACCTTGATTTGCTCGGGATTGTACGCCAAATGCGACCGGAAGCCACCATTAAGGCCTTTACACCTGTTGAGATCGACTTCTTTTCCAGAATCTCCGGACTCGGAATCAGAGAAGTCCTGGCGAAACTAAAGGCATCCGGGCTATCCATGATGCCTGGGGGAGGGGCGGAAGTGTTGAGTGAACGTATTCACAAGAAGCTCTATCCCAAGAAGATAGGCCCGGAAAGGTGGTTGGAGGTCGTTCGAACCGCCCACGAGACGGGTATTGCCACGAACGCAAGCATGCTTTACGGACACATAGAAACCCTCGAAGAAAGGATTCTACATCTCCTCAAGTTGCGCGCCCTTCAAGATGGGACCAGGGGGATTGAGGCATTCATACCGCTGGCCTTTCATCCTGAAAGGACCGGCC
>JAXHTA010000152.1:0-8404 GCA_034190285.1 Thermodesulfobacteriota bacterium
GCTGTAGACAATCCCTGCAAGTGAGATGACGGCAACTTCGGTGGTGCCGCCGCCAATGTCAACTACCATATTGCAGATCGGTTCCGTAATGGGCAGTCCCGCACCTATGGCTGCCGCCATAGGCTCCTCGATCAGGAACACCTCCCTGGCTCCGGCAGACTCGGCAGATTCACGAACAGCCCTCTTTTCAACCTGGGTAATCCCGCTGGGTACGCAGATAATGATTCGGGGCCTTACGAGGTTCCTTCGGTGATGAACCGCTCTTATGAAATGACGAAGCATTGCCTCCGTGATTTCAAAGTCCGCGATAACCCCGTCTTTCATGGGGCGAATAGCCACGATATTTCCTGGGGTACGGCCCAGCATCATTTTCGCTTCTTTGCCAACCGCCAAAACCTTGCTGCCGCCCTTTCCATCTTTTCTAACGGCCACCACAGAGGGCTCGCTCAAGACAATCCCTTTGCCCTTCATATAAACGAGGGTGTTCGCCGTTCCGAGATCAATGGCCAGATCATTGGAGAATAAACCCAAAAGGGGATCAAAAAGCATTGTTTTCTCCTTTCAACGTGATAGGGCTTCTCAAAATGTTTTAATTATACTGAACTTAATTTAATTATCAAATACAAAATGAGCAAAATGGATTTATCTTGACAAAGCTCCCGGCTCATGGTTACATGAAGACTTATGTCCGTTCAAGTGAACCGTCCCGCATTGAAAAGCGGGGCTTCACCATCCGCATCATGATGTGATGCCTATTCAAAAGGAATGATAATCATAGAGAGCATTCATCCCCGTTTTGAGAATGAAGGGCATTCTATTTTAATTTCGTAAAGGGATTCAGTGATACCATGAAAAGGACTTATCAACCCAGCAATATCAAGAGGGCGCGGACCCATGGTTTCAGGGCCAGAATGCGAACAAAAGGTGGCATAAGTGTCTTAAAGCGAAGAAGAGCTAAAGGGCGGAAACGATTAACAGTGTAATATGACTTGCAGACCGGACCGATCTTCCTCAATTTTGTGGAATCTTTTTCATTTCCAAAAGCGGAAAGGCTATTGAAACGTGCAGATTTTGTCAATCAAAATCGGTCTGGTGCGCGACAGCATACGAGGCATTTTGTTATCATTCTCAGACAGAACGGGCTGGGTATTACAAGATTGGGGGTCACTCTTAGCAAAAAGACGGGCAACGCGGTTAAGAGAAACAGAGTCAAACGGCTGATCAGGGAACTCTTCAGGCTTAATAAGTCTTATATCCCGAAGGGATATGATATAGTCGTCACAGCAAAGAAGGATGCCAGTTATTTGGATCTCCGAAAAATTAAAGAGGAAATCGGAGATGCTATCTTTGATAAGAAGTTCCGTGTACAGATTTAGATATATACCTATCGCCCTTATAGCTATATATCAACAATTCATTTCACCTTTTCGGTCTCCTTCCTGTCGTTTTTACCCAACATGCTCAGACTATGCCCGCCGTGCTATCAATAAACATGGAATTATAAAGGGAGGTTTTCTATCTCTCATAAGGATCTTCAAATGCCACCCTTATCATCCGGGTGGGTATGATCCCCTCAAATAAGAAACGCCTGTAGATCGAAGATAGAATTCCTAATTCTTGACTCTCAGCTTCCAGCTTTGAGCAGTCAGCTTGCCTGTACTGCTCAGCGCGGGCCGCGGAGACAGGGTAGTCTAAATGGAAAAGAGAACAATTCTGGCCTTTGCTTTGTGTTTCATAGTACTCGTCCTATGGTCCCTGTTCTTTGGGCCGAAAAAAGACCAGATATCTGAAACAGCTAAAGCCGTCGACAAGCGATTGCCCAAAGAGATACTGGAGGCTCAGGAAGCTCCGGGCTCGGTCCGTCCCGAACTCTCTCAAGTGCCGGATAAAATGATAAGCAAATCGGTCCCTAAGGTAGATAAAAAGGAAATTGAGATCGACACACCTTTGTTCACCGCCATATTCTCCAATGAGGGTCCTACAATAGAGAGCTTCAAATTAAAGAAATATTATCAGAGTATTGAACCAGATTCGCCCTTGGTCGAACTTGTCAGAATTGAAAAAGACGCGGGAGGTTTTTTGTCAATAGGCTTTGATGACCTTTCCAGCAGCAGAAACGAAAAGATCACCTACCAAGCGGATCACGAAACCATACGACTCGTACCGGAATCCCATCCCAAGGATCTGGTCTTCCGCTCTACAACCTCAAGTGGCCTTTCAATCAATCAGACTTTCCGATTCTATCCGGATCGATACAGGATCGATCTGGGCATTGATGTGATCAACCAATCGGGAACTCCCATAGAGGGGACCTTTACAGTGGACCTAAAGGTGTTGCCACCTCCCAAGAAAGGCTACTACTCTTATGTGGGCCTTGTGGCCCTCTTGAATGATGAGTTAGAGGAAATGAAAATCAAGAAGGCATCCCAAGAAGAAGTCGTAAGGGGCTTGGTTGATTGGATTGCTTATGAGGATGATTACTTCATATCGGCTATCATCCCGGGAAACCCGTCAAATGCCACCTTTAAAGGTAATCTATCGCCATCAGGATTATTGGAGGGGACCTATCTGCCGTCTTCTGTTTCTCTGGATGCCTCCAGGCAGGTATCCTCTCACTACTCCCTGTATCTGGGCCCCCGTGACCTGAAAATCTTGAAAGAGTCCGGAAAAAAGCTTGAACGGGCCGTTAATTTTGGTTGGTTTGACATTATCGCCAAACCTCTCTTGCACGCCCTACGGTTTTTCTATCAATATGTGAATAATTATGGGATATCCATTATCCTGCTCACTGTTCTGGTTAAGATCCTTTTCTGGCCTCTCACCCACAAGAGCTATAAGTCCATGAAGGAAATGCAAAAACTCCAACCTCGAATGGCCAAGATCAGGGAAAAATACAAGAACAACAGGGAACAATTGAACAAGGAAATGATGGCCTTGTACAAGACTTATAAAGTCAATCCCATGGGCGGATGCCTGCCCATGATCATTCAGATTCCGGTTTTCTTCGCGCTCTTCAGGATCTTAGGGAACTCTATTGAGCTGAGGCATGAGCCTTTCATGCTATGGATAAACGACCTTTCAGCCCCTGACCGCCTATTCAGTTTTCCATTCAGTATCCCCTTCATGGCCCCGCCTTACGGAATACCAGTGCTTACACTGCTGATGGGTGCCTCCATGTTTATTCAACAAAAAATGACGCCAACCCCAGGGGATCCCGCTCAGGCCAAGATCATGATGTTCTTACCTATCATCTTTACGTTTATGTTCATCAACTTTCCTTCCGGTCTCGTTCTATACTGGTTAGTCAATAACATCCTTTCCATAGGTCAGCAGTACCGTATTCACAAGGGACCGGCATAACATTTGGAGGGCAATCATGGAGACTTATGAATTTCTAGGAAAAACCACTGAGGAAGCTATTGAAAATGCGTGTCACCGACTCAATTTGACCAGACAAGATATGGACATCGAGATAATTGAACCTGGATCTGCGGGGATATTTGGCTTGGTAGGGGGCAGAAAGGCCAAGATCAGGGTCATCATCACAACTCAAGAGTCCGTACTTGTTGAGGAGGAAGATGGTTTAGCCATTGCCAAAGAGACACTGGAAAATATTCTGGCCCTGATACCCATGGAAGGAACCACGGTCAGGGCTGAACAGACGGACGGTGCAATAGCGCTGAGTATTGATGGTGATAAATCGGGCCTTTTGATCGGCCGGAAGGGAAGGACTCTGGATGCCTTGCAATTCATTGTAAACAGGATTGTGAACAAGACCCTCGAAGAAAGGACTCGCGTCGTTATTGACTTGGAGAATTATCGTCAGAGAAGGCGAGAGTTTCTGATTCAAATGGCCTTAAAGCTTGGCGAAAAAGCGAGGAAAATCGGAAAACCCATGGCCACCAACCTCCTAACGCCACATGACCGGAGGATTGTGCATCTGGCTCTCAGAGAGGATGAAGCGCTGGACACCAGGAGTCGGGGAGAGGGTGTCCTAAAGAAAGTCGTCATTATCCCCAAGAGATAGTTCGTCAATCGTCGGTAGACCGCTGTCAGTTTGTAGAGTTCCCCTCGAATACCTGACCCCAGTGTGAGCTACAGGCCCATGTGCGTAAAATGCTTTAACCATCCACTTTTAGAAGCAAAACCGAGATTTAGATTCCGGCGCATTATGGCCGTAAGGTCATCTTGACTTTCAACGGCACAGCAAATTCAACTTGGTGCAATAGGTTGTGAGCAACGGGCAAATCTCTTCAGACAAGGATACGATCACGGCCATTGCAACCCCCGTTGGCCAGGCCGGAATTGGCATTATACGTGTTAGCGGCCCACAATCTTATGAGATCGCTCAAAAGGTCTTTAGGCCAAGAAGACCGATCCGGCGCCTTGAGAGTCATCGTCTCTACCTTGGGCAGGTGTACGATTCTTCATCCGGAATCATGATCGATGAAGTCCTGCTTTCCTTTATGAAGGCCCCTCATTCTTATACCCGAGAAGACGTAGTCGAAATCAATTCGCATAGCGGTTATCTTCTGCTCTCCAGAATCCTACAGCTTGTCTTGAACCAGGGCGCAAGATTAGCCGGCCCCGGAGAATTCACATTCAGGGCTTTCCTGAACGGGAGAATTGACCTGACCCAGGCCGAAGCCGTAGTCAATCTGATCAATTCTCAATCAGAGAGAGGCCTGCATCTGGCCTCCCAACAGATTCAGGGATCGTTCAGGAAAAAAATTGAAGAACTGCGGCGAAAGGTAGTGGATACCCTTGCAAATGCAGAAGTGGCGATCGATTTCCCAGAAGAGGAAAGCGACATCTTGTCCAGGGCAGCAGTCGCAAAGCGGATTCAAGAGGGAATAGTCACTCCGATCGAGGCCCTGATTGACGCCCATGTCAATAAGAAAATCTGGGTTGATGGCATCAATACTGTGATAGTGGGACGTGTCAACGTTGGTAAATCAAGCCTCTTGAACAGACTCGCGAACGAACAGCGTGCAGTAGTAACGCCGATACCAGGCACTACAAGAGACATCATCGAATCTATCGTCACCGTTGAAGGTATACCTCTCCGTCTTATGGATACGGCAGGGTTTAGGGAGGTAAAAGACGAGGTGGAAAGGATCGGGATCCGTTTGGCCAAGCAAAAACTGACGGAAGCCGATTTTTTACTGGTCATCATTGACCGGAGTCGTCCTTTGAATCAAGATGACCTCAACATTATTGCTCAAGCTCGGGGGAAAAAGGCGCTGATTGTGATCAACAAAATTGATTTGCCTTCCAGACTCAGCCAAGACCATGCTCTGGACGGGTTCCCAATGGTCGAAATATCCGCCCTTACCGGTCAGGGTCTTGACCATCTGAGCAAAGCCATTGTCAAATGTTTACTTACTGCCGATACAGACATGACGTCCTCAAATGCAGCACCAAATCTCAGACACAGAAGGGCGTTGACAGATGCGGTTGAGTCTTTCAAAAATGCAGTGTGCAACATAGGAGAGCATGCTCCCATGGAAATCATTGCCGTGGACCTCAGGGCCGGGCTCGATGCCTTGGGCCAGGTCATCGGCGAGACTACCACCGAAGAAGTGCTAGACAATATATTCAGCCAGTTTTGTCTGGGGAAATAAAGTAGAGTCGGAACCTAAGCCAGGATTTTTCGTAACATATAAGCCCTTTGAAACAGATGTAGACGGGTCAAAGCGCCTTATTTTCAAAAGACTAAGTCTTTCACCTGACGCACTAATCTTCTTCACGCCCAAAATACTCTCGAACCTGTTTGATGGCGCAGTACTTTCCGCACATCGTGCAGACGTCCTCCTCTATAGGAGGGTTTGCCTCCCTGTATCTTCCCGCCTTTTCAGGATCAATCACGAGTTTCATCTGAGCCTCCCAGTCGAGACCCTTCCTCGCCAAGGACATTTGCCTGTCTCTCTCCATCGCGGCCTTATGGCCCCTTGCTATATCGGCTGCATGAGCGGCGATTTTTGTGACGACAACACCTTCTCTCACATCCTGCACACCTGGTAAACACAGATGCTCTGCAGGGGTAACATAACACAAGAAATCAGCCCCGGCCGCACCAGCTACGGCTCCCCCTATGGCACAGACCACATGATCATAACCCGCGCCTATATCAGTAACTAAAGGACCCAGGACGTAAAACGGTGCGTTATCGCAAAGCCTTTTTTCGAGTAAGACATTGGCCTCAATCTGATCCAGTGGGACATGACCCGGACCTTCTATCATCACTTGAACATCTTGTTCCCGGGCTAGACGGGTCAGATCACCCAGGGTCATCAATTCATGGATCTGGGCCCTGTCCGTTGCATCAGAAAGACATCCTGGCCTTAATCCATCACCCAGACTCAGGATCAGATCATATTTCTTAGCTATGGATAAAAGTCTGTCATAGTGCTCATAGAGTGGATTTTCCCTATCATGGTGCAACATCCAAGTGGTCAGTAAAGCGCCGCCACGGCTCACGATGTCAGTAATTCTACCCTGTTTTTTCAACATCTTGAGAGCCGCTCTCGTGACCCCACAATGAACGGTTATGAAATCAACGCCATCCTCGGCCTGTTTTTCGATCACCTCGAATATCTTGTCCTCGGACAAATGGATCAATCCGCCCTCTTCTTCAACCGCCTCCACAGCAGCCTGATAAATGGGTACAGTGCCGACCGGGATGGTCGATTCTTTTAGAATGGCTCTGCGTATGGCATCTATGTCTCCGCCCGTAGACAGGTCCATTACTGTGTCGGCCCCAGCCTCAATGGCAACCCTGAGCTTTGCCAACTCTTCATCGAGGATCGC
The DNA here is from genome assembly GCA_034190285.1 of Thermodesulfobacteriota bacterium. Classification (GTDB taxonomy): domain Bacteria; phylum Desulfobacterota; class DSM-4660; order Desulfatiglandales; family Desulfatiglandaceae; genus JAXHTA01. The sequence goes on from JAXHTA010000152.1 coordinate 6,811, forward strand.
ACGGTCTGAGGAAGTGCCAATGTTGGCATTCACCTTTATGAGCAGTCCGTCGCCAATCCCACAAGGTACAAGGCAATCATGCCTCAGATTGGCTGGAATCACTACCCTCCCCTTTGCCACTTGATCCCTGAGCCAGGCAACATTCACCTGCTCCTTTTCAGCGACTGTTTCCATTTCCGGCGTTATGGAACCGGATCTTGCGTTTTCTAACTGTGTCATATCATTCATGGATACTCTCCTTAGGCCACGGCAGAGCCAATTGCCTCGGGAGCATTACAGGTTGCCCACCGCTTCAAGAAATTCTCCTGTATCTCCTATGTGAAAAGGGTTGTCAAGGGATCCCCCCATTCATGGAGGGAGCAGGGTATCATTCCGTTCCCCAAGGGGGACAACAAATACATCGAAGGCCAAAAAAACTAACAATGCTCCAAATCCCTGTCAATCAAAATATCCCATTTTACTTTCGGCAGCTTGACTTTGAGACGACGTTCCCATATAAGTCTCCATGTGGTGCCCGAACGAAACAATGTATTAAAGCGCTTCGGGGACCAAGGGTCTAGCCCAACTAAGATGTAGAAAAAAAGGACCCCTTTCATTCGAGCGCTGACTGTTTTTTCAGCCAATGCTTGTAACAGATTACGTAACCCCCTTCCTGAAATCCCTCGCTGGCTGGAATTCAGGAGACACTGATTCGACCTCTTGCGATGTCACATATCCGTGGTCGCAACCCCATTCAAGAATCATCCCGCCCGAGCCTTCGGCAGATGATTGATATGAGACCACCCTGCTTTCTTAAATCACGGCTCCCGACATGTCTAACCATCATATCACACTGGAGCAGCGGAAATGAAAAAGTTTTTTAGGTCTCTCTTCTCTGTAAATCCCTCTTCCCTTACGTTATGCAACATAGTCCTGGTGATCATCCTTTTTCTGATTGGGCTACCGATACTCGACTTGATTGAATTAAAGACCTACGACCTCCGTTTCAAATCACGGGATACCTTGAAACCTTCTCCATCAGTAGTCATGGCCGTAATTGATGAGAAGAGCCTTGATAGAGAAGGACGCTGGCCCTGGCCCAGATCAAAACTCGCACACCTTGTCGATATCCTCTCCCGGGACGGGGCAAAAGTCATCGGTTTTGATATTGGTTTTCCGGAACCGGATGAAAACTCCTATCTCAAGTTTATCGCTCACCTGGATCACAGGATAGAAGCCCTGGGCATAAGGGACAAGCAACTGGCCGACTTCCTGAGTGAGAGCAAAGCGGAAGCAGACAATGATGTTCTGTTTGCAGATGCCGTAAGGCGTTCAAATGCTTCTGTAGTACTCGGGTATTTCTTTCACATGACCGAAGCCGACCTGAACTACCGCATTGACCAGGAAGAGAAGAATCGACAACTTGAGCGAATTGACCATTCAAAATATCCCTTGATCCTTTATGAAGATCAAGGAATGGAGATTCCTCCTTTTATCAGTACCTATGCCCCGGAGGCCAATCTCGCCGTTCTTGTTGGAGCAACCAAATTATCTGGTTATTTCAACATGTTACCCGACAAGGATGGTGCTGCACGCTGGATGCCGCTCACCATCC
>JAXHTA010000153.1:0-8388 GCA_034190285.1 Thermodesulfobacteriota bacterium
AAAATGTCCCACAACCGTTCTGGATGCATTTAACGAGGGCCTGGGAACCCGAAAGGCAATATACAGCTATTTTGCCCAGGGCATCCCTTCAACTCATACAATCGATCCTGAACATTGCCGCCAGCTCAACGGCAAAAAATGCGGTATCTGCAAAAACACCTGCCAGGCCGACGCCATCAATTTTGAGCAGGAAGACAGGATCGAGGAACTCAATGTAGCAGGAATTGTCGTCGCGGCCGGGTACGATGTGTTTGATCCAGCCCAGATTACCGAATATCGTTACCGGGAAATCTCGAATGTAGTGACTGCCCTTGAATTCGAAAGACTCTTGAGCGCCAGTGGTCCTACCGGCGGTCACCTGGACCGTCCTTCTGACCGCAATGTTCTGGCCGAGATAGAGGTTTTAAAGAAAAAGGTTAAGAAATCACGCCGATTGATAGAGAAATATGAGAAAGAATATGGTGAGGAGTCTGCCGCATTTTACGAAAAGTCTCAAAACGGGCAATTTAAGGGTGATGAAGACCGTGAAAAATGGGCAAAAAAGTATTCCGAACATCTGGCTGTCCTGGAACCTCTGGAAGTCTTAAAAAGGAGGGCCGAGGACTTTACCGTGGCAAAGCGGCTGGCCTTCATTCAATGTGTAGGGTCCCGGGATTTCCGGTTCTATCCGTTCTGCTCCGGCTTTTGCTGTATGCATTCCATTAAGGAGGCGATTATCGCCCACGAACACGAACCCGCAACCACATCCACTATTTTCGGCATGGATATCAGGGCGGTCGGCAAAGGGTTTGAAGAGTATAAAATACGCGGCGGCAATCATTCGAATATCACTTATGTTCGTGGTCGCGTAGGAGAGATCATGGAGGGTGAGAATAACAACCCGGTAGTGGTCTATGAAGATACCAGCAGAAGAAAGGTCGAAAGTCAGGAGTTCGACATGGTAATCCTGGCCACCGCATGTGCGCCGACCGGCGGAGTTGCTGATCTGGCCAAAATACTAGGAATCGACCTGGATAAGTACGGTTTCATTAAGACCAGCCCATTATCTCCGGTAGATACCACCGTTCCGGGTATTTTTGTTTGCGGCTGCGCCGAGTCTCCTATGGACGTACCGGAATCCGTGGCCCAGGCTTCTAGTGCAGCCGAGCGTGCAGCGGAAATCGCTATTCAATTACAGCCCGAAAAGGAGACGGCCGTTGCCTGAAAAGAACGATAATAGCATCAGGATTGGAGTATTCATTTGTCATTGCGGATCCAATATTGCCGGCTACCTGGATATGGAGGCCCTTGCAGACTATGCGGAAAAGCTTCCCCATGTGGCTTTCTTGCAGAGAAATCTTTACACCTGTTCCGAGGGCGGCATCAACGAGATCAAAAAAGCGATTGCAGATCAACATCTCAACCGCGTTGTAGTCGCCTCCTGCACACCTAGAACACATGAACCTCTGTTTCGCAGTTCCTGCCAGGAAGCTGGCCTGAACCCCTATCTTTTCGAGATGGTCAATATCCGTGATCAATGCTCGTGGGTTCACATGCAGGAGCAAGAGGATGGAACCTCAAAGGCCAAGGATCTTATCCGTATGGGTATTGCCAAGGCCGCCCTGCTTGAAGCGCAGGAGCCGATTATGTCCGGAATAGAGGTCCGGGCCCTCGTGATCGGCGGAGGGATAGCCGGAATGACGGTTTCGCTGGCCCTTGCAAATCGCGGATATGAAGTGGTCCTGATTGAAAAGGAAGATACTTTAGGCGGCCTCCTGAACCGGCTGAATAAGGTTGGTCCTACCATGACCGATGCTGGAGATTTGATTGAAGAGAAAATCCAGGAAGTCGTGAAGCATGACAGGATTACTGTCTTCACCGGGGCACAGGTCGCTGGAGTTAAGGGGTTTATAGGTAAATTTGAGGTCGATATAAAGACCGAAACCGGACTTAGCAAGGTTGACATAGGAGTTATTATAGTTGCAACAGGTGGTCGTGTTTTTATGCCTGAAGGTCTTTACGGTTACGACGGCAAGCGGATTGTCACACAGATTGAGCTGGAAAAGCTTCTCAAGAACGGTTTGGATTCTGATATCAAAAAGGTTGTAATGATCCAGTGCGTGGGTGCCCGAAATGAAGAGAGGCCATACTGTTCGAGGATCTGCTGTCAGACGGCCGTTAAGAATGCCATGCTGATCAAGGACCGGAATCCGGACGTCAAGGTTTCAATCCTGTATCGAGATTTGCAGATGTATGGTGTTGAAAATGAGGAGATGTTGCGGGATTCAAAGGTTAAAGGGATCCGGTATATGCATTATGATCCTGCTCAGCCGCCTCAGGTGGAAGCAGACAAGGTGCGAGTTTACCATTCACTGCTGGGCCAGGAATTGATCTTGCCAGCGGATCTCGTAGTCCTTTCCACGCCGCTGATTGCACAAGAAGATGCGGATGTTATTTCTCAGCTGCTCAGGGTGCCGGTTGATGAAAACGGTTTTTTCCTGGAAGGACACGTTAAGCTAAAGCCGCTCGATTTTGCCACCGACGGCATTTTTCTTTGCGGCAGTGCGCGTTTTCCTGCCAATATACGAGAGGTGGTGGCCCAGGGTTTAGGCGCGGCATCCCGCGCTTCGATTCCGCTATCCAAGGGATCGGTTGTGGTAGAGCCGATTATTTCCGTATTGACTGATGAAGACGCATGCCGGGGTTGCGGGCTTTGCGTCGCTCTGTGTCCCTATGGCGCTCTTGAGATTCAAAATACGGATAAGGGGAGAAAGGTACACGTGATTGATGTGGCCTGTAAAGGTTGCGGCGTATGTGCCTCCACCTGTTATCAACATGCTTTATCCATCAACTCTTATACGGATCAACAGCTTGGGGCCCAGATTGATGCATTTCTGGAAGGATAATAACGAAAGTTTAGCATTCTGCACACTTAGCTAAACCAGAGTAAATCGCATATAGGAGGTTTCCTTTGACCGAATTTGTTCCTAGAATCTTGACGTTCTGTTGTACCTGGTGAGGATACTCTGCCGCTGATTTAGCTGGAGTTTCCAGGCTACAATATACTCCTGAGATAAAGGTAGTTCGAATCATGTGCACCGGTCGTGTTGATCCGGCCATGGTGGCAGGCGCTTTGAGAAAGGGTCTTGACGGTCTCTTGGTTGTGGGCTGCTACTTCGGAGACTGCCATTATATTACCGGTAATGTGCAGGCGAACCTCAAAATGAAGATAACCCGCAGATTGCTCAAACATATTGGTGTAAATGAGGAGCGTGTATCGTTCAAGCAATGTTCTTCCGGCGAAGCTTCGGTTTTTGTTGATATAATCAATGAGTTTGATGAGAAAATCCGTGGGTTAGGGCCTATCGGGGATGGTGGTGACCCCCTGAAAGCGCCTGAAATTTTTCAAAAGCTGGAAGCTGCCGAGGCCGTGCTTGCCGGAGAAAAAATCCGCTGGCTGATAGGCAAAGAAACCGAATTCCTCGAATCCGGAAACAAGTATGGTGAGATCTTTACCGAGCACGAATTTAACCGCGCCATAGACATGATTATTGTAGAAGAGATCGAGATCCAGGAAATTCTTCATAAATTGAAGGCGGGTGCTCAGTCCGTGAAGAGTCTTGCAAAGGCTCTGGCCATTCCTTCAGAAAGGGTCTTTCGATATATGACCGCCCTTATCCGAAAAGAGATGATCAAGCTGGATAAAGTGACCGGGCGAACTCCATTATACCAGATAGTGCCTAAAGAGGTGTAATACTGTGGAAGCAAAAAATGTTTTGGTTGTCGGCGGAGGTCCTGAAGGTGTCAGGGCCGCGCTTGAAAAGGCCGGGGAAGGATCGCAGGTAACTATTCTTGAAAAGTTCCCCACCTTGGGTGCCGAAAGGATCCCCAGAGATCGGCTTATCAAACCGGAAGAGGCATTTGTCAACCCGGATATGGCTGAGGCCCGCAGCAATCCAGACATCAAGATTATAACATTTTCTGATCTAAAAAAAGTGTTCCGTGAAAATGGAAAAATAAGGACCCGGATTTTGAAGAAGAGCCTGAGGGTGGATAACGGCAAGTGCAACGACTGTAAGGCCTGCATCAAGGTCTGTCCCGTGAACATGTTTGACGACTTTAACGAAGGTTTAGGTTTTCGCACAGCGGTCGATTATGCAAATTCCGTAACCGGCGAATATAATATCTATAAAGAGGATATGCCTGCCTGCCAGGAAGCCTGTCCAATCAACCTGGATATCCGATCTTATGTCGGTTTGATAGCAGACGGTAAGCACACAGAGTCTTTGGCAACGATCAGGGACAAACTTCCGATTCCAGGCAGCATAGGCCGTGTCTGCCCCCATCCATGCGAGACCGCCTGTAACCGGCAGTACCTGGATGAACCGATCAGCATCTGTTTTCTAAAGCGATATGTGGCAGATGTAGAGCTGAACCAGGAGGTGGACCCGGTATATGAAACACCCGAACAGAAATATTCTGAGAAGGTTGCTATTATCGGGGCGGGACCAGCAGGCTTGACCTGTGCCTACGACTTGGCAAGAAAGGGATATGAGCATATTACGATATTTGAAGCGCTTCCTGTACCGGGGGGTTATCTGTGGGTTGGAATCCCCGAATACCGTCTCCCCAAAAAGCTGCTTCAGCGAGAGGTGGACCTTATTTGCAAAATGGGCGTTGAGATTCAATATAACAAACGTATCGGCAAAGATATCGCCTTTGCAGACCTGAAAAAGGATTATAACGCCGTTTTTATTGGAGCCGGTTGTCATACAGGACTCAAGCTAAAGGTTCCCGGTGAAGATGAATACGAGGGCAAAGGAATCGTTGACTGCGTGACTTTTCTAAGAGAACAGGCCTTGGGCACCCTGCCGGAAGCCAAGGGGAAGCTCATCGTTATCGGCGGAGGCAACGCAGCCATAGACTCGGCTCGTGTGGGCTGGCGTATGGGATTCGATGAAGTCTATATCCTCTATCGCAGGACCAAGAAGGAGATGCCTGCCAATCCGTGGGAGATTGATGCGGCCGAGCATGAGGGCATCATTATCCAGTACCTTGCAGCTCCGGTTGAGATACTTGGCAAAGACGGTCGGGTCAGCGGGATGAAATGTATCAAGATGGAGCTGGGCGAACCGGATGCTTCAGGCCGCAGAAGGCCGGTTCCCATGGAAGGTTCGGAATATGTTATCGATGCCGGGACCATTGTGCCGGCGATCAGTCAGGGCACGGATTTAAGTTTTATATCCGAAGATCAGGGTTTTGAGCTTTCCCGATGGAACACTTTCGAGATAGATGAAGAGACAGGTGCAACCAATGTGCCCGGGGTGTTTGCCGGCGGTGATGTGGTGACCGGTCCGGATATAGCCATTCGTGCGGTCGCCGGAGGCAAAAAGGCTGCTGAAGGGATTCACGCATATCTGAGGAGTAAGTAGATGATTTACGAAAAGGAGAAGCGATATATACTGCCGTTTGGCGATGTGCCGACTCCCAGGGCCAAGATGCCTGAAATTTCTGTTGATGAAAGAAGAAATAATTTCAACGAAGTTGAGACCGGCTTTCCCGAGGATATGGCAGCTGAAGAGGCCAGGCGATGTCTAAGCTGCAGGCGTTGTCTCGGATGCGCCCTTTGCTGGGCCGAGTGTGAACCTGAAGCCATTGATTTTGACATTCAGGACGAGGAATTGGAACTGGAGTTTGATGAGGTTGTTATTACAAAAGGGCAGGATAACGCATTTTATCCGGTAAACTCCCGGCTCGGTTATGGATGTTATCCTGAGGTGATCACCGATTTGCAGTTTGAACGGATGCTATCACCTTCCGGCCCCACTAACGGGATGGTTGTTTCACCTCAAGATGGTGAAATCCCGGCACGTATTGCCATTGTTCAGGGTTATGCGGAGAACGATGAAGCGCATCTTCTTGCCAGCCTCATTCTGGGGGTAAACGAATCGATCCTTGCCCTGGATAAAACAAAAGACCTTGAAGTCTCCCTGATTTCCCCGGCCAGCACATCCTTTAAAGAGAAATTTCTTTCCGATGCCCAAAAGATCCCGGGGCTTAAGATTGTTGCCGGATCACCGGAGTCGGTTGAAAAGGGCCAAAAGGAGGATTTGCCGACCCTCGCGTATTCAGAAAACGGTAATAGCAAGAAAGAGGCCTTTGAACTGATTGTCGTTCTGACAAAACAAGGAATCTCTCCTGCGCTGAAATCATTGAGTAAAAAGCTTGAACAAGATGTATTATAACGGGAGCGTTACCATCCTGTTCGTGAAAAAGTTCTATAAGTGTACATATCCCCGGACATGAATATCCGGTGGCAACGAATCTCAGATATTATTTTGCCCGGTCCTTTTTGTTTTTCGTGAGCATTGAAAAAAGCATTCCCTTGTGAAGCCAGGTCCATTTTTTTCTGCAATAGACAAGTACCCCTTATGGCTGCTCCAGCGATAATCGTCTGATTTGCTCACGATGCCTGCTATTACAGGATTGCAGTGTATGTATCTGACAAGCTGCAAAATATGGTTGTCGCCGCCAACAAGAATGAGCTTGTATCTCCCGCGAAAAGGCTGTCCATCACACCGATGCCTCTTGTTAAATCTCTGAGTGTATACGGCATCTATATGACGCATGCCTTTCGAAATATTCGTATTCGGTGTTTGCACAAGGATATGATAATGCTTCGTCATTAGACAGTAGGCAGCAACCCGGATATTCCACATCTCTGAGCTTTCCTCAAAAAGCTCGACGAATGATTGGTAATCCTGCTGGCCATGAAATACTTTTTCAGACCTTCTTGCACGGTTCATCAAATGGTACCATGCGTCAGGAAATTCTATTCTGAGTGGACGTGCCATGAGATACTCTATAGCATTCTATAACGCAAGAGTTAAAAGCGGACTTGACCCCACACACACCCAAAGATTTTAACCGCAGGAATACATTGAGTATTTCGAGGATTAAAATCCGAGTTTGACGCAGATATGGGCGAAAAATCCTAGTTTTCGTTCGGGCACTAACTACTCAGGTACATAGGCCGAAGGCTGAAGACTATTAGGGAATAGCTCAAATTAAGGACTAATATAAATTGGATCAGGGTGCCTTGAGAGAACTCCTTTTTGGCTTGAGTAAGGGGAAGATAACTGTTGAAGAGTCCCTTGAAAGGCTCAAAGGCCTGCCTTTTGAGGATATTGGTTTTGCATGCATTGATCATCATCGGACCATAAGGAGGGGTACCTCAGAGGTCATATTTGGCGAAGGCAAAGAGACGTCTGATATCCTGGCTATCATGAAGAGTATGATCAGCCGGGAGGAAAATGTGCTTGTGACACGCCTGTCTTCACAGAAGGCCGCTGAGGTGCTAAAAGCATTCCCGGACAGCACATACCATGACAGGTCGAGGGCGTTGACCCTAGTCCGACGTCCGGTAAATATCTCTGGCCGTGGGACAATCCTGGTTATGAGTGCCGGGACATCGGATATTCCCGTGGCTGAAGAGGCAGCTGTCACGGCCAGGTTCATGGGAAACGAGGTGGACGCCATCTACGATGTGGGCGTAGCCGGCCTTCACAGGATCCTGGCTCACAGGGAAAGACTCGCAGGGGCCTCCGTTATAGTAGTCGTTGCCGGGATGGAGGGGGCTCTCCCAAGTGTTGTAGGGGGACTGGTTGACAAGCCGGTCATCGCAGTCCCAACAAGCGTGGGCTATGGGGCGAGCTTTCACGGCATTGGCGCCCTGTTGGGTATGCTGAATTCGTGCGCGGCAGGTGTGACCGTTGTAAACATCGACAATGGCTTTGGCGCAGGATATGCGGCAAGTGTTATTAACAGGTCTGAGTAGCTTGTGTCCTTCAAGAAATAGCCGTTTTTCTTCGGCAGTAAGCTGGGCCCTCGGTCCCATTCCTTCCAGACATGTGTGCAGTTCCGCAATCTCTAGTTCAGTCTGGAGTCAGGTATGCAACCCGACCCTACCTCATCTTCCGCCTTATGTTGAGACAATGCGAAATCTTTGACTATCTGTCCCCCAGCCTATCATTTGCAGGTTCTAAACTTCTCACGGATTTCCGATATACGCTTTTTCAATCGGGGGAGTTCTTTTTTCTGGGAGTCGTCCCAGCAGGGCAAGAGAGTGTTGTTGTGAAACAGGGGCTCTGAGACGAGGTCTTATTCTGATAGGCTTACCGCCTCGTTCCAGAGGGCCGTGTGGGGGATGGTGGGTGTGGGGTGTGGGGACAGGCAAATTATTGGTGACCAATGCCTTTGCGTAATCAGATGGTCTTATTGCGGTTATCAGAAGGCTTACAGGCTTGATTTGGTTAATAACTCCAAATTGCATGTTGATAGTAAAATGGACAAAATGCTTGAAGAAGGCCTCGAAATGCCCCATACCATTTCCTTTGCATGCTTTTTCGC
>JAXHTA010000154.1:0-8332 GCA_034190285.1 Thermodesulfobacteriota bacterium
CCGTCATCAACCGGCATCCCCATGTTTGCAATTCCAAGGATGGGGTCATCTCTGTATGTCACACAGTTGATCTTGAACACGGATCTCGACAGCCGGGGTGAGGTTCTGAATCCGGTAAATTCCCCGAAAGGGCCTTCGTCTACCCCGGAGTCGGGCATCAGGACTTCCCCTTCCAGAATAAGTTCCGCAGTAGCAGGGACCTCCAGGTCGATCGTCTTACATTTTACTAATTCGACCGGCTCCCCAATGACACCCCCGGCAATATCCACTTCCGACACACCAACGCCGACCGGGGTCATGGCGATCATATAGCTTACAGGATCAGGGGTTATAACAATCGCGACGGGCATGTTCTCACCCTTGGGTACATACTTGCCGTAGTACATCCTTCCCATGTCCCCGCTCGGGAGGATAAGACCGCCCAAATGGCGTTCATCATGGACCATGTTTCTATAGGTGCCCCAGTTGACCCAGTCCGAATCAGGATCCTTGGTAACACGCAATGCGCATGTGGCAAGGTACCTTCCACCGTCTCCATCGTGAACCATGGGAGCCGGCAGATCAAAAAGGTCCACATCATCTCCCATAATAACATTCTCCTGGCATGGGGCCTTGTCTACAAGTACAGGCTTTATCTGTTTCTTTAATCGCTCAAGATAATGGTCGCCTATCTCTCTCCTGTGCGCCTGTGGATCAAGCCCCAGGGCACATGCTATTCTCGGAAAACTTGATAGATGATTGCCTATATAGCTCCAGCCGGGATAGTCTTTTATCTTATCCATAAAAACGGCTTCGGCCCTGAGTTCCGCGCCCCTTCTTGTTATGGCGCCGGCCTCAAGGTCCCAGTCCACCTCCCTTTGTATGCGGACCAGTTCACCAGCTTTGTCGATCTTGTCGATCAATTCACGGGTACTTTTTACGCCCCTTATGGTCATCGCACATACCTCCTGTCAATTTGTTCATCCATTTAAATTAGCTTTCTCTCTGTCGCCTTTTTTTCTCTCTCGATTCAAGCATATCCTTTAACAGAGTCCCCTTTCTTTCCCCGAGGCTCAACTTCCTGGTGGGAAGGACTTCCACCTCATCGTCGGCCTCCTCAATCTCCTCAATGATCTTCACGGCCCACGGGCTTTCCGTAAGGGCCTTGCGGGTGGCCTGATCAATAAAGATCGCCCTGTCCCCATCGGGAAGTCGAGCAGGATCTGAAAAAAAAGCCACCCGGGCCACAAAAGAACCCATTGTGCCCGGGTCCCTCAGCTCCACAGTGACCTCTTTTCCCTCTTCAGGAATCTCGATAAGGATATGCGGAGATTGTGCGTCTACCCCCGGCTTGACCTGGCCGTACCCCTTCCCGGCTTCGATCTTACCGACAAGGACTTCATATTCCTTCATGGACTGTGACTCCTTCTCTTGAGGTTATTTCCCTGCCCCATATATCGGGGGAGTGGCTGAAATCGGCGCAGAAGGAAGATCAACATCGTCAGGATCCAATTCCTCAATCACTTCAATAAACCATTCCTCATCCTTCCATTCGCCGGATTCCCTCTTGACGAGCAATTTTTCGCCGTTTTGCAGCTCATCCTCGGTCCCGGCTATTCTGGCCTTTACAACCTTGGTTACGCCCTCTTCACGTGAGAGGACCTCACAAATCACCTCTTTTCCCGCCATAATTTCGTTGTAGTTCTGGGCAATGTAGACTTCAAAGATAGTATACTCGCTCATGTCTTCCTCCTTCATGGGTCATGCTTAGTGCCCGAACGAAAAATCCTGGTCTTCGTTCACACACTACTTAGGGTATCTTATCATCAAACGGCTCGTCAAAGCCCAGCTCCGGCCATGAATCTTCCACCCTCTTCCTGATCTCAGCAGGATAAGCCTTGTCAAAACTGGCCCTTGGCGGTTTTTTCCATCGCTTGAACTTGGATGTGCAATCCCATGTGTTCTTGGCGCCATCAGTGCCCTTGGACCTGTTTTCCGCATCTGAAATAAAGGTTAACGGAGTAAGGTATACATCATCGTCGGTCGTAAACTCACCCATCACCCGCGGATCACAGGCCAGACCAAAGTCTTCCAGTGTGTCTCTGCTGTCTATAACGTCCACATCGGGATCGTGCAGGCCCAAGGTGTTGACATTAATCATGGCCTTGTGCCCCATGATCAGTCTCCCAAGACGCATTGGGTCGTTGGCCTTTTCAGGATCAAAGCCAAAGCTCATCATGGTGCAGGTGTCCATATTAAACAAAAAGCTCTTTATTCCCTTTACCCCCACGCTTTCGGCATATTCCCTGTATCCATGGCACATCCCCAGCGTAGCAGGAAAATCTTCCGCCCATTTGAGGCCTTCGGTCACAAAGGATATAATGGGGTTTTTCCGGTAGGTAATACAATTGACCCTGAACAATGGTGAAATATTCCTCCCATGGGTGTAGCCCGTATATTCCCCGAAAGGCCCTTCGTCCGTCCTTTCGCCGGGCCTTATCTCTCCCTCGATAACCACTTCGGCGTCGGCGGGCACCAAGAGATTGTTGGTCTCGGCCCGCACTAACCTTATGGGCTCACCCCTTAATCCACCCAGGGCATCATATTCACAGACGCCCGTAGGGACTGAAGAGGTCGCAACTATGAAACCCAGGGGGTCGCCCCCATTGTAAATGACAAAGGGCATGGTGTTTCCCCTCTGCTCATACTTCGTATAATATATGGTAGGACCATGCTGGCCCATGACCCACAGGCCTGCCCCCCGCCTGGGACCTTTCACCATCCACCTGTAGGTTCCCGAGTTTATCCACCCGGTATCAGGATCCTGGTTTGCTATGGCGTGGAGGGTCAGATATCGGCCACCATCTGTCTCATGGAGAAAAGGAATAGGCAGGTCAAGTAGATTGACTTCCTTTCCCACCTTTATGATCTCCTTGCACGGGGCCTCCTTTGCGGACACCTCCATGGGCTTTATCAGTCTTCGCAGCCTCTTTGAAAATTCGGGCATGAACTCCGCATAAGGGACATCGGGGGCCATGCCCATGCTTATAGCGATCTTATTCCATACCTTCCGCCGGTTTGGAGCATACATACAGCCCACGAGCCGCCCCTTGTCAGGGTAATAACCTTTGATGTTTTCAAACAGGACCACGTAGTTCCCGTTGCCCACCCGTGCCAACATAGCCGAAATTGCAGCGGCCTCTAAGTTCCAATCGACCTCCTTGTCAATCCTGATCAACATCCCGTACTCATCTAAAACATCCAGGTAATCTCTTTGATCCATATCGTCCCCCAATCTGCTAATTGCCTGTCAAAATAGATACTCAGGAAAAAGGGTTCAATTCCTGGCAACTATGTTATCTATCCTTTCAGCAGCCTTCATGAAAACACGGGCGGCCTCTGAATCGGGATACCTGTGCACCACCGGATCCCCTTCATCGCAACATTCCGCCACAATCTCATCTACCGGAATGCTGCCGATAAACGGGGCCCCGGTTCTTTTGGCCAGGACCTTTCCGCCCCCCTCCTGAAACAGATGTTCATTGCTTCCACAGGTGGGGCACACAAACGCAGCCATGTTTTCAAACACGCCAAACACGCGCAGGCCCGCCTTTTTAAGCAGTGTTATGGCCTTGAAGGCCACGGCCTGGGACACCCGGGAAGGGACGGTCACGACCGTTCCCCCATCCATATCAGGTATCAACTGGAGGGCGTTTACGGTATCGGAGCTTGTGCCCGCAGGAACATCAATTATCAAATAGTCCACGTCGCCGTAGTCTACCTGATAGAGGAGTTCTTCCGTGGCATTTCTCTTCATTTCGTGAAACCATGTTACGACCTCATCGGGCTCAAGAATAAGCCCCATTGAAACAATCTTGATACCCATATCGTTCTCTGTCGGTATCAGGCCATCCCCGGAGAGGGTCATGCCTTTTCCCTCCACTCCCAGCATCCTGGGTATGCATGGGCCGTCAAACACCTGGTCAAGCACCGCCACCTTCTTACCCATCATGGCAAAGGCCGTTGCCAGGTTGGCGGTGACAAGGGTCTTTCCCACCCCTCCTTTCCCTCCGACCGAGATGAGCTTGTGTTTCACTCCTGAAAGCCTATCCTTTATCTTCTCCGTAATATCAAAGAAGACCGCATCTTGCTTGAGGGGCAACGTACAATCGTAATAGCTCTCACAGCCCCGGCAGTCACCATTACATGTCAGCTTTACATTAATTGTCTTGATATCTGCTTTCATAATAGGTGGTTAACTCCTCACTGTTCGATTATTTCGATAATCTTTTCCACAATCGACCTGACCGCCTCTGAAGCTGGGCTCTCAGGAGTGGCGTGGACAAAGGGAACCCCGTGATCGGATGCGTAGCTGGCCTTGGGGTCCAGGGGAACTCGCCCCAAGAATTCCGTCTGCAGTTGTTTCGCGAGCACTTTTGCGCCGCCTTTTTTCAAGGGATAAAATACATTTTTGCATTGGCCGCACACATAACCGCTCATGTTTTCGATAATTCCTATGATCTTGACGCCGCCTTCGATGGCCATCATGCCGGCCCTGAGTGCGACACCCTGGGAGACTTCGGTGGGATTCGTAACAATCACCATGCCGTCCAGGTCCGGGATATACTCCATCGTGTTCACGGCATCCGAACTGGTCCCCGGCGGCAGGTCGATCAAGAGATAATCAAGCTCTCCGTAATTGACGTGCGCTACAAATTCCTCGGTGGCGTTTCGCCGCAATTCATGAAACCATGTGGTCGTGTCTTCTTCATCCATGATGTTGGCCATCGCCACTACCTTTATTCCCAAGAACCCTTCGACAGGCTCTATCCCTTTGGGTGTCAGAGCAAGCTTTTTGTCCAGCGCCCCGAGCATACGGGGGATGCAGGAGCCGTCAAAATCGCTGTCCATAACCGCCACTTTGCTTTCTCCCATCGCCAGGGAGACAGCCAGGTTTGTAGTGAGCATCGACTTGCCCACACCCCCCTTGCCTGCACAGACCGCGATCTTTCTCTTTATCTTGCCCATGGTTTTTCTCGCCCGGGACATTCGCCTCCGGTCGAAGATCTTCAGTTTCTCGGGATTCTTGCACTGAAAGAACCTCTCACACTTCTCGCACCTGAAATCGCAGGTGAAATCTACCTGCAACTTCCTGATCCCGCTTTTTGCCTCCGTCTCCATACCTCCCCCTATGTCTTGATCTTGGTTGGATTATTTTCTCCAGGACCCCTTCGCCCTTTAAGAACAACGCGGGTCAAAAATTGGAGAATAACTGTTTCAAAGGACCAAGGCGCTTATTATCTTTGACCTTCCGGCAACATCACAGGCTCAACAGGCATATCGAATTCCTCTTTCCATCTTGTCACGACCTTTTCCTGTAAGTCCCTCGGAAAGGTCGTCTCAAAGACAAGTGCCGTCGGCCGCTCTTCCGGTCCCCAGAAAGCAGGCCAGCAGGCGTCTATATAGAGGCGGGGGGCGCCTTCGGCGGGGACTTCATCCCGGTAGTAAGGGGCTACGGCCTTCGGCCACCCTGTATTGATCACGTGATAGTCCTTGCGGGAGTGAGCCTTGTTTATCCAGTCCTGCACCACCGTGTGCAATTCGGTCGGGAAGACATCGGTGTCCACTATCACCAGTTTGTCAAAAAGGTCGATTCGCCCAAGAATGTGATGCGCCAGGCGATTCACTACTCCATGCGCGGGATTAAAGGCCGAGGCGACTCCTATGCTCAGATTCCAATCCGCCGGTATCTGAAACCACCTTATCGGCTGCCCGTCTTCTCTGCATATGCGGGTAACCCTGGCCGACTCACATAGTGAGATCAAGACCTGGGTATCACAGACCTTTGTGCCATCGACAATCATAGGAATAATGGGACTATTTCTGTGCGTTATGGCCTTTACCTTCATGCGCGGGCGCATACAACTATTTGTAAACCCGCGTACAGAACCATAAGGCCCTTCCTCGGCCATGTCTTCGTGACTGATCTCGCCCTCTATTACAACCTCCACCTCCCCGGGCACAAACATATCCACTGTTTCGCCCTTAATGAGACTGATGGGGTCCAGATTCAATCCGCCGGCAAAGTCGACCTCGCTGTAGTTCTCGGGTACGGACATCGCGGCAGCCATCATAATGGCGGGCGGCCCCCCCAAAACAAGGGCAAAAGGCATGGGCTTTCCGGCCTTCACATACCTTTCGTAAATCAGTCTTGTATCATTGCTTACACTCGGCTCGGAAAGAAAGTCGGCAACCATTTCATCCTTTCCAAGGATCATACACCTGTATACTCCCCAATTGTGCCAGTCGCTGTCCAGGTCCCTGGTCACAAGGACTCCGGAGGTGATATAGCTGTCACCATCTCCTTTGTGCAAGAGGGGAAAAGGGAAGATGCGCAGGTCCACATCATCACCCGTGATCACGTTCTCCTTGCACGATGCCGTTGTAACCTCCATTGGGAATATGGGATTATAAAACCGGTCTATTACCGTATCTATCAACCCTTCATAGTCTATGCCCTTTTCCAGCTCTAAACCGATAGCGACCCTGCCCCATGTGGACCTCTTGTAAGGATAGTGAGACCCTGGCCCTGAGAAAATATTGGCCGCTACAGAGTACTCATCCGAAAAACCCTTTATCTTTTTGAAATGTACGGCCTGGGCGCCGGTCCTGTTCGCCATGGAGCTGATGGCGCCCAACTCAAGGTTCCAGTCCACCTCTTTTTCAATTTCATTCAGTTCCCCCTCTTGTTGGAGCTCTTCCAGAAATTCCCTTAAGTCCAGCATGCTTCATTTCCTCCAAATCTGGGTTGACTTCCTTGCCCTATATCTTGCCCTCTGCCTTCAGTTTATCTGCAATCATCTCAGCAAGTTTCTTCTTATGGACCTTCTGGCCGCCGACCATGGGAAATTCATCCACTACCTCCAGTCGCTCCGGCCATTTGAACTTGGCGAACCCCTTTGAATCCAAGAAAGACGCCATCTCCTCAAGGCCGAACGCCCCTACTCCGGCCGCCAAGATCACATAGGCGCACACTTTTTCCCCTAATGCGGGATCAGGCATGGAGACAGCGGCAACGTCCTTGACCTTGGGATGGAGCCTGAGAAGATGTTCGATTTCAGTAGGTACAATGGTCATGCCGCCTCTCTTGATAATATCCTTGAGTCTTCCGACCACATAGAGATTGCCTTCCCCATCAATCTTGACCTGATCACCCGTCCTGAACCAACCGTCTTTGTCACCTCCATAGGAATCGAGGGTGAACTCGGGCCGTTTATAGTAGCCGGTAAAGGAATACGGTCCCCTGCATATAAGCTCGCCGGGTTCTCCCTTGGGGACCTCTTCCCCTTTCTCATCAACGGCCTTAACCTCGGTGCCGAACAGGGGCTTTCCCACCGACGTATACCTGACCTCCGGCCGGTCGTCCACCGAGGTCTCGCTGATGGGGCCGAAGTCCATAGAGCCAAGCAAGATGATGACTTTACAGTTGAGTTCACGCTCGATCTCCTCGGCAAGCGCGGGTGGCGTGGGTGCACCGGCCAAGAAGAATATCCGCAGGGAACTCAGATCAAATTCCTTGCGGTTTTCCGCCTTGACCATGCTGTCCGCGATTGTGGTGACCCCGCAGAGAATGGTTATCCTTTCTCTTTCAACGAATTTGAAGGCCTCTGTTGTGTCAAAATGTTCAAGAAAGGCCATCTTGCACCCGCCTATAATGCCGCCCGCCCAGAAGTTGTTGGCAATGCCTCCCGGGAAAGGGACAAGCAGACCTAATCTGTCCTCACCTGTCAGCTTCCATCTTTCCAGGTGGACATGCCCCATCAACTGGTTCCACCCGTAGGATTCTGATATCTTGGGCATTCCGGTGCTGCCGGTTGTGGTGTTGAGTTCCTGTATTTCCCATGTCGTTATCATTCTCTCGCTCAAGACAAGAGGCGAGATCTCCTCTTCTGCAGGGTCCTTTAGCATGGCATCGACGGATATGGCCCCCGGTGGGGTCTTGTCGCCTGTTACAAAAACCTTAGGCTTCACTTCCAGCTCGTCATAGAACTCCCTTAGCATCTGATAGTAATCCCTCTTTCTGAATGTCTTGGGAATTACAATGCCTTTAGCCCTCGTGAATTCCAGGATGTGCCTTACCTCGGCTGGACCAAAGGCCGGCATTACCGTTACGGCAAGTATGCCTGCCCTGGGCAGGGCCAGTCTCATAAGGGCCGCCTCTACAATGTTCGGCAGCTGTATAATGACGACATCGTCCTTTTCAAGGCCCAGAAGTGCATAGACAGGCTGGCTTCCGGTTTTGTGAAGTTGGGCCTTGAAAAGGACGATGTCGTCATTATACAGCTGCCGAACA
>JAXHTA010000155.1:0-8329 GCA_034190285.1 Thermodesulfobacteriota bacterium
TCTTTGGACTATGCCAGTGAGGTATTCGGGAGAATTACATTTCAGTTCTAATTAGAATAAGGAGGTATGTTTCATGAAGGTTCCAGGGATAAGAAAATGCTACAGTTTGCTGATGGTGCTGATCGGGCTTCTTGTTGTCGTTCCATATCCTGTGAAAGTGATGGGAGATGAAGTGGCTGGAGTACGAGAAGTTATAACAGGAAAGGCAAATTTGCCGACGATTGAACAATTGACCGGTGGGAAGGTGAAGAAGGGCGATCTGATTGATAAATCCAACGTAGATCTTGTCAAGGAGTATCTGACACCCGGTATCCTTGGAAGCATTAACATGGGGCTGGTCCTGAGGATGGGGACACAACTTGCTCTGAATCAACAGTACCCTAAGGCCTTTGCAGAAGCCACTAAAAAAAATATGGGCAAGGCAGTTATGGATGAGAACGGGACCGCCTATTATGAGAACATCGGCGTGCTGTGGCCTGGCGGAGTACCTTTTACCAATCCAAAAAATGGCCTGGAGGTGATGGCTAACGTAAAGTTCGGATGGGTGACTGATACCCATCGGAATTATCCTAACTCCTTTTTATTAATCAATTCAAAAGGAAAGGTTTACAAGACCATTCATAATGATCAGAGGTTTTTGAAATGTACTACTAGAACATGCATACCGCCTTTTGGGTCAATACCGGGTTATGAGAATATCCTTTGGATGAGGATAAGTGTGATGAGGGGTCCTTTGGAACTCAAAGGACTTGGGCAGTATAGCATAAGATACTATAATGATTCGAAAGATTACGACACTGGTTTTGCTTATCTCCCGGCCTTCAAAAGGACAATACGGACAAGCGCTACCACATGGCAGGACAACATGGCCGGATCGGATTGCACCTATGGAGACGGTATGGGCTTTCTGGAGCCTTTCAAGGACTGGGACTTCAAGCTCACAGAGTCAAGGTTTATCCTCCTGCCTGAACCCAAGAGCCCTTTCCCTGCCCTGGATAAAAAAGGGAAAATGGACAAGAGGCTGGAATTCGATGTCGGAGTGAAATTCCCAAGGTTTGGTTGGGCTATTTACCCGGTACATGTGGTCGAGGCGATTCCGAAAATCAAGCATATTTACGGCAAGAAAATGCTTTACGTACTGGCGTGGCCTTACTGGGCCGTCATTACACCAATAGGGATATCTGAGATGTACGACCGCCAGATGAATTTGTGGAAGTACTATTGTTCTTATAGAGGTTATCACTATTATGACGGGGATGATCCATATACCGGTGAATGGGGATTGATGATGCCCGACCTGCAAACAGACCACATGACGCATATGTGGTATTTGGCAAAAGCCAATACCCCCGATGTCCATTGGAAGACCGACGATTTCTCCTTCAAAAAATTGTTGGAGTTAGGCAGATAACGGCATTAAGATAACGTTGACATGAATGGGGCGGCGTATGCCATGGAGGTGTAATGATTGAAATAGAAGACGCCGGAACCGGCGGCGACAATATCAAAAAATCCAGAACTAAGGTCGAGACGGTTGCACAGGCCTATCTGGAGTTGCTTTCTTTGAGGGGAGTTGACTATTTCTTTGCCAACGCTGGGACTGACTTTGCCAGTATAATAGACGCATTTGCCTGCCGCCAGGCCCAGGGAAAACTTAGTCCGCGGCCCATTGCGATTCCCCACGAGATACCTCTGGTAGCAATGGCTCACGGCTACTACCTGGTAACTGGAAGGCCGCAGGTGGCAATGGTGCATGTGGGGGTTGGAACGGCCAATGCAGTGGGTGGCCTGATAAGCGCTCAGAGGGGCAGGGTGCCCATTTTGTTTACCGCGGGCCGCACACCGATGACAGAGGATGGAAGTCCTGTTTTTCGATTTCCCTTTATCCACTGGGGTCAGGACTGTTTCGACCAGGCGGGAATGGTGCGAGAATATGTCAAGTGGGAATATGAACTGAAGAATCCCTCTCAACTTGAGATGGTTGTTGACAGGGCGTTGGTGACGTGTTTGACGGAGCCCCGTGGACCTGTTTATCTGATGTTGCCGCCGGAGGTTATGATATCCCCTTTAAGAGAGGCGGAATTCTGTAGCCGGTTACGCTATGATCTGCCCTCGTTTCACCCTGACCCGGCAAAAGTCAGTAAAGCCGCCGAGTTGTTGGCCAGGGCAGACTTTCCCCTGGTTATTACCTCCTCGGTGGGGCGCGATCCCGAGTGTGTCCAGAAGCTGATAGATTTGGCCGAGGCCGGGGCCATTGGAGTTATCTCCTTCAATCCGGAGTATATGAATTTTCCGCCTGATCATCCCTGCCATCAGGGTTTTTCTCCCGATGCGCACCTTCGGAAGGCCGATGTCGTGCTTGTGATTGATTGCGATGTCCCTTGGTATCCGAAGATGACAAAGCCTCTCGAAACGGCCGTTGTTATTCAGGCGGGTATTGATCCCCTGCACAGCACTTACCCTATTCGGGGATTCCCTTCAGACGTTACACTTGAAGGGGACAATGAGCTTATCCTTTCGGAGATTACCAAAGCCCTGACATCGCATCCTGACAGAGACGATGCTTCTATTAGGGCAAGACTGTCGATACTCCGTGAGATGCATGATGCTATGGTTGAGGGGTGGGACGAAGTGGCTCAAAAGGCAGCTGTTCATGCCCCTCTGGATTTCGAGTGGGTATCATATAACGTAGGCAAGGTTTTAGGGGAAGACACGGTGGTGGTGAATGAATATAGCATGTCTCCACAGTGGAACAAAAATTCTGGGAGGTATTTCTGTTCGTCACATGGGGGATACCTTGGCTGGGGGTTGGGCTCCGCCCTCGGGATCAAGCTGGCTTCCGTTGATAAAACGGTGATTGCCACCGTGGGGGACGGCAGCTACATGTTTTCGGTCCCAAGTGTCTGTCATTTTGTGTCAAACGCAAATGAACTTCCGATCCTTGTTATTGTATATAACAATCAATGCTGGAATGCCGTAAAGATGGCTACCAGGGGTCTCCATCCTGAAGGGTGGGCAGTCGGAACCAGTCGATTTCCTCTAAGTGAGTTGCAGCCGACGTCTAACTACGAAAAGATCTGTGAGGCCTTTGGGGGCTACGGTGAGAGAGTGGAGACGCCGGATCAGGTGGGTCCTGCCTTGGAGCGAGCCCTTCGTGTGGTGAGGCAGGAAAAGCGCCAGGCGCTCCTAAACATGGTGTGTAAGCATCCGTGAAGGGGAGACTGGCTGGTTGGGTTAGATTCATTGAATAAATTTCCTAATATCTAAATGCCAATAGGGAGAAGGAGGGAAAATATGACAAGACCAATAGTGATGCCCTACGAATGGATGTCAAAGCCAACACCTCATGAGGAATGGATTTCCGGGGAAGGTAAATTGATATGGTTGGCCCTTTTCTTTATGGAGGTTGGGGCAGGTCTCTGCTTTTTCTCTATTATATTCGATAATCTATTGGGGATGCTTTCTGGCTGGTTTATCGCTCTCGCACTTGGGGGAGGTTCCTTTTTAGTTCATATGGGAAAGCCTTTGAAGGCCTATCGTGCTATTATGAGGCCTCAAACCTCATGGATATCTCGAGGGGTAATATTCATCAGCCTTTTTGGTGTTTTCGGGGCCATTTATATTATACTGTCCTATAGGGGTGTTGATTTAAATCTACTTCCACTGCAGATCATTACAGGAGTCTTCTGTTTCTTGGTAGCCCTTTATGGTGGTGTAGTCTTGAGCTATGTTAGGGCTTTACCATTATGGAATACTGGACTGTTACCCATGATTTATATCACTGCGGGCTTCTGGGGAGGAGCCGAGGTGCTCTTGGGTATCAGTTTGTTAATGGGATCAAGCGTCGAGAGCATTGAGTTGTGGATCAGAGTACTTCTACCTTTCTTTGCTTTGCTTGTTCCACTTTACTTAATGAGCGTCAGATATTCATCAGAAACAGGTTCGCTTTCCGTTAGAAGGATACTTGCCGGTGATCTATGCCCGCACTTCTATGTGGGTGTAGTTTGCCTTGGCCTAGTAATCCCATTGATAGTTTTGGCATATAGCATCTGGGCTGGCGTTGGTGCGGCCCCGCATGCAATTATATTGTTCGCTATTATATGTGGGCTATTGGGTGATTTGACCATGCGCTACTGCATCATGAAGGCGTCCTTGTACACACCGCTCATATAAAGGACCTATCTTTCGTCTCACATTAGACCTGTGCGATGCAGTGTTTTTTGATAATAACCAGAAGCAATGGATTAAGCAGAACTACCGCCTGTGGAGGGCGCCGCTGTGGGTAATGTGTAGGCCAGTTTGCCAGATAGAATCTTGTTTATCTGATTAGAATTAGAGTAACATTTTAGCGCTTCGAAACAAATGTAAACTGGTTACTGACCTGAGGGGGTCTCTCTTGGCAAAGCCGCACCACAAATTTTCGCGAATTAGGAATGTGACAAATAAGGATAACAAGGAGGCATGGGAAATGGAACAGAAGCCATTTGAAATAATCGAGGACAAATGGGTGCCCACTACTTGTGGTATGTGCTATGGAATGTGCGCCATAAGGGTGAGGGTAGTTAATGGCGTACCAATCGAGGTTGAGGGTAACCCCGAGTCAGTTATGGCTGGCAGTAATGGAGGAATTTGCGGCAAGGCCCATGCGGCAATCCAGATGGTTTATGATCCTTATCGTGTAAATTATCCATTAAGGCGGACCAATCCAAAAAAAGGAATTGGGGAAGACCCCAAGTGGAAAAGAATAAGCTGGGAGGAGGCCATTGATGAGATCGTAGAAAGGCTTGGAAAGTTCCATGAAAAACACCCGGAGGAGGTTGGCTTCATGTCAAGCCCTCCCACCGGGGCTGATCCGGCCTGTCTTTTTGCGACATTGCTGGGTAGGAAATTTGGTGGCACTATGCTAATGCCTGGGCCTACGCAGTGCGCTAATGCCTCCCACGAGCCTGCTGGGATGAATCACTGCTCCTGGTCAGTAACACCGGATTTCCGATATGCAAATTATGCGATTTTCTTTGGCGCAGGTAAAGGAATAAGCTCCGGCCACTCGATGGTTATGTTAGCCGGATTGAGGGCGGATGCCACGGCAAGAGGTTTGAAAACAGTGGCCTTCGACCCTGTCTGCCATCAGCAGGGAGGTAAGTCGACTGAGTGGATACCCGTCCTGCCTGGCACTGACCTGGCAGTTGCGCTTTCAATGGCTAATGTCCTAGTCAACGAGCTGGGAATATATGACAGGGAGTATCTCGAGAGGAAGACCAACGCCCCCTATCTGGTAAAAAATGATGGCACATATGTTCGAGATGAGAGGGGTGAGCCAACGCTTTGGAATATTGATGAAAACAAACCTCAGCCATGGGATAGGCCTAACCTCGGCAACACCTCCTTGGAAGGAGAATACGAAGCCTTTGGTGAAAAGTGTCGTCCTGCATTCAGCTTTATTAAGGAGCACCTGAAACAATACACCCCGGAATGGGCGGAACCTATAAGCACCGTTCCTGCAACCACGATAAGGCGTATTGCCAAGGAATATGGAGAGAATGCCAGAATTGGAAGTACCATTGAAATTGATGGAGTGATTCTGCCCTACCGGCCGGTATCCTGTGCCATCTTCAGAGGCGGCAGTGGGCATTCGAACGGTTTTCACACCTTTATGGCCGTTGACCTTCTCAATCATCTGGTTGGAAATTGTGAGGTTCCCGGTGGATGCATTGGTTGGGTTACAAGGAGTTTCGGCTATCCACAGACGGGTATGCCGGCCTTTGGTCCTGCTCCCAGCAAAGAAGGGTTTCTGACCTCATCCTCCTGGCATCGGGGTCTGCCGGCGACATGGCCTCATCCTGAGCCCAAATTGAATACTGGAGTGCCGACTGTGGCGTCTGTGTTTACTCTAAGCACTGCCGAGCCCGTCCTGGTCTCAGAGGAAAGAGAGAATCTCTTTAGCAAACTGGGTATAACCAGCAGGATGAAGGCCTTGATGATGGAAGGAGCCAATCCTCTGATGAACACCGCTGGCCACCAGGCCATGGCGGAATTTCTGGGGGGACTCGAATTCATTGTGCATTACCAGTTATACTGCAACGAGACCTCCGATGCCTTTGCCGATATTGTATTGCCTGATGCCTCCACTCTTGAAACACTCGACATCCTTCAATCTGAACTGTATCACTTTCACTATCCCATGGGCATGCTGCCAATGGAGTATCACCTGAGGCAGCCGGTGGTGCAGCCGTTGCATGAAAGAAGGCCCATAAGGGAATTTGTTCTGGATCTTGCTGAAAGACTGGGTATCTTACCGCAGCTTAACGAGGCATTAAACTCTTATCCAGTCAGTACCGGATGCAACCCCCCACTTGACCCGGAGAAGAAGTATACATGGGAGGAAATATGTGACGCTTTTCTGACTTCAAAATTTGGGTCCGAGCATGACCTGGAATGGTTCAAGGATCATGGCTTTATCCGCTGGAAGAAGAGGCCGGAAGAACCCTATTGGAAGCCTTTCATAAACGCCAGATCTTGTATCTACATGGAGTTCTTGATTGATCAAGAAAAAATGACAAAGGCTATCCTCGAGCCTGTTGGAATAGAGCTGGACTGGACGCAATATACCCCGTTGATAAGCTATTTTGATGCGGCATCCTATAAGGTCAAAGACACGGAATTTGACCTGATCGCCTTCTCCTACCGTGACGTACTTTTTGGCGGCACACATAGCCAAGGTCTTCCATGGCTGCGTGAGTGTGCGAAAATGAGTCCTCATTCGGAAATGTTCTGTATCAACATAGATACAGCCAAGAACAGGGGAATTCAGGAGGGCGATATGATATGTGTCGAGAATGAACGCGGCAAGAAGGTAAAGGGTAAGGTTCATTTGGTTGAAGGTATACATCCCCAGTGTGTGGCTTCGACAAGTCATGCTGGGAAATGGTCAGACTCCCAACCCCTGGGGAAAGGCAAAGCACCATTTTTCACGGCGCTGCTGGAAAGCAACTTTGATAACTGGTGTCCTGTTGGGCTCAACCCTGAGACTTCGGCCAGGGTAAAACTGTATAAAGCGGAGGATACAAAATGAGATGGGGAATGGTTATAGACCTGACAAGATGTATTGGCTGTTTTTCATGCGTGCTTGCTTGTAAGCAAACGCATTTTCTTCCCCCAGGAGTCTTTTGGCCCAGGATAGTGATCGGTGAGACGGGCAAATATCCAGCAACGCAGAAGCAACTCTTACCTGTCTTATGCAATCACTGCTCTGATGCACCGTGCCAGCAGGTATGCCCTACCGAAGCCACACAAGTCCGTGAAGACGGCATAGTATGGGTCGACCATGACAAATGCATTGGGTGCAGATATTGTGTTGTCGCTTGCCCATATCAGCATCGGACTTACCTGGACGATCAACTTGACAAGGAGTATTTCCCGGGTAAGGGCCTGACTCCAATAGAAGAAATCGGCCGTAAGCTCTATCCCCTGCAAAAGGGCACGACAGTGAAGTGCAACTTTTGTATTGAACGAATCGATGAAGGGCTCAAGAACGGTCTCAGCCCAGGAGTAGACCGGGAGGCAACTCCTGCGTGTGTCAACAACTGCCCGGCCGGGGCTAGGGTCTTTGGTGATTTGGATGATCCCATGGGTGAGCCCTCCATGTTAATACGCGAAAGAAAGGGTTCCCAGCTCCGCCCCGAGTTCCTCACCGATCCCTCAGTGTGGTATGTTCGATACTGAGAAGAAGATAAAAGGTTGATCGTAACTTATTGATCAATCCCCGGGTTTGTAATCTAAAACAGTGGCGTTCTGCTAATACTGTCAGTCATTCTGGAGCCTGTTGTGAAATCGGCGCTGAACCCTGATCTCCTCTCTAGTGAGCAGGTACGAAAAAGAAAAGGGCTGACCAATGATAAGGCTTTTAATCGCTGATGATCATGCTGTTGTGCGAGAAGGCTTAAAACAGATTGTTTCTGATACACACGACATTATTATTGCTGATGAAGCCAGCAATGGACATGAGGTATTACAGAAAGTACAGAAAATGGCGCAAAATGACTATAGTGTGATTGTTTTAGACATTTCCATGCAAGGAATGAATGGCCTAGATGTACTAAGACAAATAAGCAATGAAAGGCCAAGCCTCCCAGTTTTGATTCTAAGTGTTCACCCGGAAGAGCAGTACGCACTGAGGGCCCTAAAGGCTGGTGCCTTCGGATACTTAACAAAGGAAAGCGCGCCGGAAGAATTAATTGAAGCCATACGCAGAGTATCTGCAGGGAGGAAATACCTTCGATCCTCTCTGGCCGAGAAATTGACCTTTGAGTTCAGTGTTGACGCACAAAGA
>JAXHTA010000156.1:0-8310 GCA_034190285.1 Thermodesulfobacteriota bacterium
GATTAAGTATGCCTCTCCGGCCGGTTGGCCCGAAATTCCGCCGCCGCCCACATAATTATCCCACCATCCGCTTGCATCGCAAAATGACACGAACTCACCGCATCCCGGATGATTAATCGGCACTTCATTGTGATCGCCGCATATGCCGCCATCCATCTGTACACTACAACCGCAAAGGTCGATATCAAACACACTGGCATGACCGATGCGCTTGATCAGACTATTTTTTCAAACGGCGATTTTCTTCTTCCAATTCCCGGCGAAATTTTTCACCGGGGTTTCGAGACTCATTTTGGTCTCGATTTTCGCGAACACAGCGGGTTAAATTGGATTCCCCGATTCCAAGCCTCCGTGCGACTTCGCGACAGGTATAGCCGTTTTAGGTTACCAGTTTTAACGCATCCGACTTGAATTCAGAGGTGAAATGTTGTCTGTTTCGTTTCTCGTTCATTTAACATCGCTTTCCTGATTTTGACTTTTAGCACGGTGTCCGTTATGTGAAATCTATCGAATCAACATCTTCATCAGGCACTTGGCGAAGTGATATCGGATATAAGGCAATGAGGGCATTTTGTGAATGTGCTGTTTTCGCCGCCATCGTTCTGAAGAACGGATGGGGCAAGGTCGTGTGCAGGTCAAATAGCCGAAGGGCAAGAAGACAAGAAGAACGTGTCTGTGCCAACCTATCCAGGATCGGCGTTCATGATGATCCAAACCCAGCTCTTTTCTCAGTTCTTTGTATCCTTGCTCGATTTAAAATCGTTCGTGGGAAAGACGGGCATTCCCAAAGTCGGCATTTCCTGAGGAATGTTGCTGAAGAAATATAGCAATTCAAACTGGCCATCAGCCTTGCAACGTCTTTCGATGAGCAACCAAGCCTATTCGTGAACAAAGCCTTTTCGATATCCTTGAGCTGGCCAAAATTTCTTGGAGACTGCTTCAACTGTCAAAGGTTTCCTTCGGCTATCCCAGCGCAAATCGAGATGCTACCAATCATCTTCAGCTACACTTGCTCCAAGCTCAGAAACTTTGATAGGTGGCGGATCCATCTCAATCACTAGAGGATATTTTCGGGGTCTTCCTATTCTCCGTTTTCTCGCTTGAGCCTCCAAAAGAACTCGGGCATCCAGAAACACCTCCGTGTCCGAATAGACGCCAACCACATACCTCTCTTCCCGTTCAGCCAATTCTTTCCGAAACTCGGGCACGTTCCCATACCAGGAATCAGCAACCACTGCGCGATGGGGAACACCTCCCTCCAGAGCAAGATCAATCTGCTCCAGGGCTATCTGCCATTTCTTACGGTAATGCACGGTCTCTGGCATCTGAGGCTTCTTCCTCATCACAACGCTTTCCAAATATAGAAACCATAAATTCAGGTAGTTACTAGAAGGGGGCTTTGGTGTATAACTGATTGGGGGACACAAGTGCCAAAACTGAAAAAAAGAGCAGATTCGGCGTTGCCTAACCTACCCTGTTTATTGTCTTTTCTGGTCGGGGCGAGAGGATTTGAACCTCCGACTCCCTGCTCCCAAAGCAGGTGCGCTACCAGACTGCGCCACGCCCCGATATTATCCGGCAATTCATATGATTCGTCTGTCAATTATCTTATTGCGTGCTTAGGCCAGAACCAGTTTTTTCCTGTTTGGCACAGGAACCAAACTGTCTTGTTGGCCTGAATGTCCGTCGGCCTCAAATTTTGAGCCTCGAAATATTTAACATATTCTTACGGTTAATCCCGTTGAGTCGGGACATCCGCCTTGATCTCGATGAATGCCCCTAGTTTTCGCTCAGGCAGCAATTAGTCCTTGACCCACAAGCGTCTTTTTTTTATAAGTTTATCTCCTTTTGAACCTTTCTCAGCCACCTAAGGGTGCTGATGTTCTTATTTACTGTATCACAATTATTCGGAGGCACTAAATGAAACTTCCTAGAAAACTCGGCATCGCAATAACCATGATTATCCCAGGGTTTGTGTTTGGGGGTCTTGTGTGGCATTTGTTCAGGTCATGGTGTTCGGTCCTGGCCCTGGAGGCAGTTGTGGTTCTGCTATACTATTTCATAATTTCAGGAAGACTATCCGCGATTTTGCACAAGACCTAAGGGCTGCAAGGTGACGCCCTTTCTACAAGTGGGAAAGGGCGTCACCGCTCTAAACACATTGATCCGATCCGTCAAAGGCCCTTCTGTCAGGCGATTCCCAGGTTGAATTTCAGGGAGTTGAGGGTATTCTTCATGAGCATGGTTATGGTCATGGGCCCTACGCCGCCCGGGACCGGTGTTATGTATCCTGCGATTTCCTTGGCAGCGTCGAAGTCCACATCTCCCTTTAGTATCGCCACCTTTTTTCCGGTCTTTTCGCTTATTTTTTCCCCAACTCGGTTCACACCAACATCAATGACACAGGCACCCGGTTTGATCCACTCCGGTTTGACCAGGCCTGGAACGCCCGCAGCAACGATAAGGATATCAGCCCTCTTGCAGTGGGCAGCCATATCCTTTGTACGTGTGTGAATCACAGTCACTGTGGAATTCGCCCCTTCGGCCTTCTGGAGCATCATGTTGGCGATGGGTTTGCCCACAATATTGGACCGGCCTACGACCACTACCTCGGCACCGCTGGTTTCCACCCCGGCGCGGACAATCATTTCCTGGATGCCGGCAGGTGTGCAAGGCGGGAACTTGACCTCAGATCCCCCTATCATCAAGCGACCTACGTTAACAGGGTGAAATCCATCCACATCCTTGTCCGGATCTATGGCATTCAAGATCTTCTTTTCGTCGATGTGTTTCGGGAGAGGTAACTGAACCAGGATGCCGTTAATCGAGTCGTCCTTGTTGTATCTGTCAACCAGGGCCAAAAGATCCTCTTCCGAGATGTCGACGGACTGATTATCCTGGACCTCATTGAAACCGAGTTTTTTGGCTGTCTTGATTTTTCCCGTGACGTAGGATATAGAAGCAGGATCTTCGCCTACCAGAATAGTCACCAAACCGGGTACCTTGCCGTGTTTCTCTTTGATCTTTTTGACATCCTGTTCGATTTCTTCGAGAATCATTTCCCGAATTTCGGTTCCTTTAACCAGTTTTGCTGTCATCTTAAATCTCCTTTCGTGAATAGTTTTTCATGAATGATTTATATTGTCCGCTCAGGGTCTGAAAGGCCTGAGAGAGAAAACATGCTTTGGGGTGTTGTTTTACATTTTGAATATCATAGTCACTGACTTATATCAATCGTTTTATCTTGTCCTTGTTGGTGCCTATTGGGTCAATTCGGGCATTGGTTCGTTTACGCCGAGAGATGTTTCTGACTCCAACCTCCGGGTCATGCTCAGAGACCTGTCTTCGATATATCAAAGTACGGCCGCAGCCTTTTTCAGGCCCTGATCTTGAGCACAAAACCTTATTTTCTGACCGACACCGGATTGGAGGATTCTGATATTATGCCATCTCGGTTTATCGCGTTGTGACACTTAGCCGGGCAGGCCTGGGCATGTCTCCCGGGAGAACTCCCCTATTCTGGCCAATGCCCTAACAAAATTACAGGGCAAAGGTATATCTGAGTGCTTGAAGATCAGAGGCATTTTTTGACTGGAGGTAAACTATGGAAATCAACTTAGTGTATGTGACCCTTGCCACTACCCATGAGGCCAAAATGATCGGAAAAAGACTCGTTTCAGACAGGCTGGCCGCAGGGGTCAACATAATTGACAACATCAATTCCATATACTGGTGGGACGGAGATGTACAAGAGGCAAGGGAGGCAATCCTTATTGCCAAGACCAAGAAATCACTTGTCCCTGAGCTGATAGAGAAGGTAAAATCGTTACACAGTTATTCCTGCCCCTGTGTAGTGAGTCTGCCTGTCCTTGATGGATATGGGGCATTTCTGGATTGGGTTGCAGAAGAGACAAAATAAGGCAGGGCCAATAAGCCCTATTATTTTCACCTTTTTCTTAACCTTTTCACCACAAGAAACGCGATCACAAGGCCCAATAAGGCCAAGACTGAGAAGTTGTAGCGGACCATAACACTGGTCATTTTGTCTCTTAGCGATTCCCAGTTACTGCCCAACGTATAGCCAAAATACATCCATATGAGATTCCAGGTACAGGAACTAATGAGGGCCAGAAAAGCCGCCTTAAGAGGCTTTAGCTTCGATATTCCCCCGCCTATGGATATGACAGATCGAATTCCAGGGAGGAATCTGTTAAACAATATGAGAAACTCGCCATATTTCTTGAACCATTCTTCGGCCCTGATGATGTCTTGGGCCTTAAATAGCCAATAATCTCTCTCAATTAGAAACCGCCTGCCTAACAGCCTCCCAGCCCAGAAAAGGGACATAAAGCCACAAAGGCTCCCTATCGTGGTAGAGATATAAACCCCGATGAAATGCAGTCTTCTGGTACCGACAAGGAAGGCTCCAAATGCGGTAATAGTATCCCCAGGGATAGGCGGAAAGAGATTTTCCACAAGAGCGCTCAGGGCCAACAACAAATATATCAGAGAATCGGGAAGTGAGTTCAGAAAATCCAGGAAACAGTCCAGATATGACAATTGTTTAATCTCCTTTCAGGAAGACTTGGCGACGTCAATTGAATGGGGAGTTTCAACTACCGCCCATCTGTGAATGACAAATCGGACAGTGAGTAGTGTCGATTCCCTCGCATCCTTCGGATTCTCAGTCCCCCGACTTAAAGCGGGCTCCCAGTTTCAGGAACAGGCAATTCTCAGGGAGATCTGGGAAACCGGGAAACCCTTAGAAAGCAGTGGAGCTGCGTCACAGCGAATCCGCGGAAAGAAACCAAGGGGTTGGGCGGAGGCATACTATTCAAGCGGTGCACGGCCAACCCCGCAGACCGACGCAGAGATCACGGAAAATGGCCATTTCTGGATGGCCACTAGCTACAATCGGATTATTAGGACATACACTGAATGAAAACAAGCCTCTTTTTTGCCTTGACTGAGAATCTTACGTCTGTTATCAGGATACACTTGCTAATGGTTTTCGGGCGACCCCCACAAAAAGAGGAATCGGATGGCAAAGAAAAAGATCACCAGAAAACAGCTCTTGAAAGGACCGGATGAATTTTTGACCTTTTCCGGCAGAGCCGCCAATTTCTTCACTGACCACCCACGTGAGGTTAGATTCGCTGGAGTAGCTGTAATTGCCATTGCCATTATTTACCTCGCAGTCAACACATATACCGGCTCCGTCAATAAAATGGGACAGAATGCCTACAACGTGGCATATAATAACCTTCTTGAGAATATAAAGCCAGATACTGGTCTTGAGAATCTTCGAAAATCCGAAGAGTTATTTACTGCAGTTACAGATGAATATGGTCTGTCAAGAGCTTCCCTACTTGCCCTTCCGCAGATCGCCCATATCAAGTTTCTTGACAAGAGGTATGATGAATCCATTGAATTTTATGGAGATTTTATGGATCGTGTATCCGGGCGCGCGCAATATGAATCCCTGGCGCGTTTGGCCTTGGCCGCATGCTATGAGGCAAAAGGTGATCTGAAAATGGCTATAGGGCTTTTAGAGCGTGTTGTGGAGGAGTTCGATAATCCGTTCAAGGAAGAGGGCATGTTGAGCCTGGCTCGCGTATACAGACTCGATAACAAGTTAGAGGAGGCCACAAGTATTCTTAAGGAATTTGTTGACGAGTACAAGGCTTCCCCATTTCTTCCCGTTGCCGAAGCGCATCTCGGACAGCTTCTGACTGGCAATTAGGTTAGTTAATACCCATTCGGAAATGGCCATTTTCCTTGATCTCTGTGTCAGTCTGCGGGGTTGGTTGTGCTGTGTGTTAGGTGTATGTTCAAGCCTCTTGATTTCTTTGCACAACTTCGCTGTGCATCAGTTTCACCGCTTCACAAAGGGATTCCTGTGTCTCTGGGTCTTAGAGAAACCGCTTTTTTTTAAATATCCCTGTTGTTGAATTTTGGTCTTCCTTGACCTTGACGAGATATCCTGAGTATTCTTTCCGACATTAGTTGGGGCTGTGCCTAATGGAGCAAGTCTTACTACTTAATATCACCTATGAGCCTCTGAAGATCATAGACTGGAAGAAGGCGATTAATTTGCTTTTTCTGGGTAAAGTAGAGGTCCTTGAGGAATATAGCCGTGAAATCCACTCTGTCAGCTTCTCTATCAAACTGCCTTCAGTGGTCCGGCTTCTGTGGTTGGTAAAAAGACCGAAGACGCCGGTTAAGTTTTCAAGACAGAATATTTACGCAAGAGATCAATACAGATGTCAATATTGTGGAAAGCAATTCTCATCTGAAGAACTCACCTATGATCATGTCATACCCAAATCCCGGGGCGGAAAGACCAAATGGAGTAATATTGTTACCTGCTGTATTCAGTGCAACAGAAAAAAGGGCGGCAGTGTCCCTGCCGAAGCGCGCATGAAACTCATTCGGAAACCTTCCTACCCCAAATGGCTTCCTGCTCTGAGGGTCACCATTGGATTCAAGGCCATTCCGCAGTCCTGGCAGGATTACCTGTATTGGAATGTGGAGTTGATGGAATAGACAGGCTGGCCTCCGCCTTTTACCGCTCCGTCGATGTTGACGGTGATCTTCAGACGACGGGGGAGGCAGGGCGGGTCCAACAAGTGAAAATTGGCTCCTTCATTTGCGTTGTCATTTTATGGCTGCAGCGATTTTTTCCGCGCACTTCCTGATGGCCTCCATATCCCCCTGCTTGAATTCTCGGCCGGTCAGGGGAAGTTTAGGGCCTCCGGGTGTATGGGGTATCAGGTGAAGGTGATAATGCATTACTATTTGGCCAACACTTCGGCCGTTTAGCTGCAGGCAGGCCACACCAGTGGCGTTTAATGCCTCTTTTATGGCCTGGATAACTTTCCGGGAGGCAAGATGCACCGCAGTCAGATCTTCTCCTGATATTTCCCACAGGTCTTTCGCATGCATCTTGGGGATGATCAAGGTATGCCCTTCCGAGAACGGGCTTATGTCCCCAAATGCGAGGACCCTGTCATCCTCGTAAACCTTGAAACAGGGCATCTCTGCCCTTGCAATTTTACAGAAAATGCAGTCTTCCATCGTGTCCCTCCTTCTACTAACTTGAAACGTGGTACGGATCCATGGCAACTTCGATTGGTCATGCTTAATATAGAACGAACAGCCTGTTGTCAAGGCAACAATAGGTCTGCAACCTGACTGAAAAACAATATTTATAGCATATGATACCCGGTGTCTGACGAACGTCAATTGCGCATTGATTTCCGGAAAACGGTCTTACTTTTCTTGCAATCTTGCTTTTTTGGTGCATAATTAGTGACCATCCAGAGACGGCCCTTTTCCTTTGACAGTCAAGCTGGCCTCATCCCATTGCCTCGCAGCCGGTTCCCGGTTACCTTGACTTTTTGAGAAATTGCCCATTTCTGAAACATTGAACCCGCCACGAGGCAGAGGGGCTGAGCATGCAAAGGGAGCGAAGCGTTGGACACTACTTAGTGGCCGGTTCGCCATCAATAGATCAACGCGAGTCCAGTTTTAGTGGAGGTGGAAAATGAAAGTAAGCACGGTCTCCGAGATGAGAGGTCTGGACAGGACTGCAATAGAGAAGTTCGGTATAAAGGAAGAGCTGTTGATGGAGAATGCCGGTGAAGCCACGTACTTTGTCATCTCAAAAGAGCTTGGGATAAAAGACAAAAAATTTCTCGTATTCTGCGGCATTGGTAATAACGGCGGCGACGGATTCGTCATTGCCAGGAAAATCCACTCAAATGGAGGCCAGGTCAAGGTTTTTATATTAGGAGACCGAACCAGATTCAAGAATGCAGCCAAACTGAACCTGGATATTGTGTCCTTGCTGCCCATTGAAGTTCAAGAACTTGAATCCATTGACTCGGCAAGAAGGGATGTCTTCCATTCAGACGCGATTGTGGATGCCATTTTCGGAACAGGCCTTACAAGAGACGTCGGGGGGCTTTACGCTGATATCATAGAGTTGGTGAACGGAAGTGGAAAGACGGTGTTTAGCGTTGATATCCCTTCAGGTGTATCTGGAGATACGGGAAAAATAAAAGGCGTTGCTGTCGATGCTGATTACACGGTGACCTTTGGTCTTCCTAAGATAGGCAATATACTTTATCCCGGATATGATCTATGTGGAAAACTATATGTCACCCATATATCCTTTCCTCCGTCAATCTATAATACTGATGTAATGAAGGTGGAGATCAATCACCCGGTCAAGCTTCCCCCCAGGAATAGAGATGGCCACAAGGGGAACTTTGGGGAGGTTCTGTTTATTTCCGGTGCTTCCAGTTA
>JAXHTA010000157.1:0-8301 GCA_034190285.1 Thermodesulfobacteriota bacterium
ACCGCACTCCCCCACCTTTCCCGCAGCCGCCGGATCGTCGGGGTCAAGGCCCCGTTGGGACGGAAGGTCCATTGCTATGATTGCAGTGACCTGATCCCCCTTCCAACGACTTCCCAGCCTCCCCAGCCATTCTCTTCGCCTGCGGGTCTCTTCGGCATTAGCGAGACCGTAGCCATGGTTGATATACATGGGCTCCACCTGATAGTGGATCGGATAATTGCCCCGCGCAAAAGGAAACTGCCCTGGAAAAGCAAGGGAGGCAATATCCAAATCAGCAACGTCCAACGGGCCATAGACAGGCTTTAGTCTGATTCCCGAAGAGGTGGAAGCTTCCTCTTGATCAACCACCCCCCCGGACATGCGCTGGACATCCCTTTGCCACTGCTCTGCCATTGCGCGGGCCTTTTTCAATGTCTCTTCGGTAAACACCTAAGCAATTCCTCCATGTCTCGGCCTCTTCCGGCCTGGGGCACGCTTGCGGATCCACAAGGTATGCCACGGATGATACCCTACCATTTTTCCATACCTATGGGACCGGTGGGATCGGGAAAGCTGGTCAACCTTTCCGGAAAAAACTTCTTCCTTGCTTCTATAATTTCCGGGGGATAAAGCTCCTCAAGAGGCGCAAGCTTTTCAGGCGGCAAGACGACCATATAGGGTATCGTAACGGTCGGGATACTCCTTCTCAGCTCTCTCAAGGTACCCCAGGCCTCTGGCACATGACAGCCGAATATAGTCTGCGGCGCACAGTAGTAAGTAAAGCCAAGGTCCTCAAAGTTGAGTATCTCGAGGAGATTGACCCAAGCCATATGAGGCCTGCCATGAAAATCGGATGCCCTCCTGTAAAACCACACATGGGACCGCATCATTTTTCCCTTGCGATCGTAGATCTCAAAGGAATAGTCACAGTTCCACTCCTTATCGATTATGATTATTCTCGTATCATACCAGTCGCCATATCCTCCCTTCACCGACTTCGCCCTTACCACCCAGCAGTCACGTGGTTGAGCGATCGTCTTCTTGTAAAACTCCACATATTCCTTTGTACCAGGACCGTATTTGTCAAGAATCTGCAGGCCTTCATAATAGTCTACCGGGACCAGACCGGTGAAACTGGTTTCTCCAATAATCTGGTACCTTTCATCGCTAATAGTTAAAAGGAACCCGTCCGCGAATGTTAGGTCCGTCCCGGCAACCGAATCGTCTCCGGCAGATGGCGTAAGCCTCCTGGACTTTCTTAGTGACGGAAACCACACCCAGGTGTCCTGGTCCCTGGACTTGTCGTTATAGCTATGGATAAGGACGCCTGACCCCCTAATGTCGGAAGGGTCGCTCCAATGCATGATCATGAACCAGTCTTCACCTTCTTTTTTATCTTCCGGGAATTTCGGATCAAGGTATTCCACCGGCATTGCCGGATTCAGCTCCGCCCTCCAGCCCAAGAGTTTTCTCTCGCCCGCCTTATGTTCAACTTTGGTGTAGACAAACATCCTCATTGAACTCCCGTCATAATGCCTGACAAAATACTGCTTCTTGAACACCTCAAGCCCCGTGGTGCCGAAGCGCTGTCTTTCTTCATCAGACGTTAGGTTCAGGTCGATAGTAGGCCATCTGTTCTTAAGAATGAAGTTGTCTTTACCCTTCGCATCGTATTGTTTAATCACATCCCATCCATAGGCCTTTGCCAGGTCCTGACGTATCCATTGGTAATTAAAGCAATCTTCAACACATAGCCCCCCCTCGGGAAACACAAAAACCGTCGACAACAAACAGATCAAACAGGCCACAAACTGTTTCATAAGCAAATCCCCCTCTCCCCATGTTTATTCTGCAATATATCCATTTCACGGTAGTATTTTGATTGCTCAAAGAGTCCGAGTTCCGTTCCCCCCCCAAAACTCCAGATCAAAAGGGCCCCATAAAGACAACCTTCTTTTAAAAGGCCCTGCCGTCCCACGGCTTCTTCAATCCCAGATCCTCGGCCATTACCTTGTAACAGTTATAGCCCTGCGGGCTCCAGGCAAGGGCAAAAGGGTGCCACCCTGTACCCGTACAATAAAGGCCATCTACCCCCGGCATACGATGATGGGCAAGTTCCGGAATCGGACGAAACCTCCCGATCTGTGACGGGATATTATCCACGCCCGTGGTCCAGTTTCCGGCGGGTGCATAGTTCCTGGCATTTCTCGCTGTGAAATCCGGCGTCACGGGTATGTAACCTACAACTGATTCCCAGTCCACATTCGGGGCATATTGATTTATCCTCGTTATCACGTCTTCCGCATATTGTCTTTCATACTCCTTCCACTCCGCATCCGAACGGGCAGTGGCAGGAAGGGTATACTGCTCCGTCAAGATCTTAAAACCAAAATCTATTGGGGAAAGACATTGATCAAACCCGCCTGCTTCACTTTCTCCCATATAGCTCACCGTGAGATACATCGTGCTTGGCCACATTCCGAGCTTCCTCTCTGAACTCTCCTTTGCCAGGCCTTCCAGGTCCAGGTCTCCCAAGCCCATCCACATGCAGTCCCACACATCAGGCTCAAACTCCTCGCACTTCCACTTGGGCCTCTCATTGAAGGCCCAGCTATACCACATTGCAAAAGACCACCCCCACTCAATATTCTTAACCTTCCTTGCTATCTCCTCGCCAATGTTCTCAGGCCCCACCAGTTCAAAAATGAGCTGCATCGGATCAACATCAGTCACGACCCCCAACCTCGCCTTCACCTCTGTGCCGTCTGCAAGCCTCACGCCTTTGGCCCTGCCATTCTCTATGATAATCTTGTCCACTTTATTACTGGTCCATGCCTCCCCGCCATTCTCGAATATTACCCTCGTAGCGGCATGGGTCAATGCATGAGTCCCCCCCACTACATAACAATGGTGTGGAGTCATCGCAAGGATCGACAGAACCCCGCTAAGCCCCATGGAGGGCTGGTCATTCTGGTAACCATAGGACTGGAGTATCCTGAAAAAGCCTATCTGCACATGGGGATCTTCAAAGAGATTTGCAAAGGTCTGGAGGATGGACTGGTAGGGCCAGATGGGCTCGATACCTGAAGTAGGGTCCATCACCAGCCTCTCAAGGGCGTCCGGCTGCCCAACGGGAGTGGGGGGATTCCATATCCACTCCTGCATGGCCGGATACCATCTGTTCAAGCTCTGATTCCAGAGCTTCAAGTAGGTATCGGCGTCCCGTTGTGAAAACCGGCCTAAATTCGCTGCGGTCTTCTCCTGGGTGGGATCGACCTCCGGAAAGCAAGTGAACTGAGCAAGGCATGTATGATCCTCTTCAAACACCGTCGCCATCGAGGTCTTTGTGTAGGCATACCTCGCCCCATAGTCCTTCCATTCAGGAAAGTCCCAGTAAAGAGGTGTCTGGTAGTGGCCCTGATGATTGTTGGAATGAGTGTTTCCGATCCACCCAGGTGTAACGTCCTCTGAAGACCACCCTGCCCCAAGCTCATGCCTCTCCTCGAAAAGCCCTACGCTCAATCCCCCGTACTTGGAGAGATACATGGCCACAACGAGGGCCTTCTGTCCCCCTCCGGCAATGATCACATCATATGTCCTGTCCGCCATTATTGTCCTCCTCTACTATAGTTCTATTGAATTCAGATTCTATTGACTTCAAAACCGTCCTGTCGCCACCTTCTCTCCGAGGCCCGGGCTTTCACCCGGCTATTGAAAACGAGCCGGGTACTCATGGAGGCATGGAAAACCTGGATCAGTCTCTTCGCCCGTAAACGGCGACAGCAGCATTAAGAGAACCGACCTTTCCCCCTGCATTGTGGACAAGACCAGTCCTGGCATTTTTCACCTGGCGGGGGCCCGCCTTTTCCTGGAGCTGCTTGTAAATCTCATAGGTCATCCTGAGCCCGCTGGCGGATACAGGGTGGCCGAAGCATTTCAGCCCACCATCCGTATTAACTGGCAGTTCTCCGTCAAGGGCAAACGTGCCTGCAGCGACGTCTTCTCTCGCTGTTCCAGGGGCACTAAAACCCAGCTCTTCATAAAGGATCAGCTCATGGATGGAAAAACAGTCATGGACCTGGGCCACGTCTATCTCACTTCTGGGATCCGTTATGCCTGCCTGCCTGTAGGCAGCCTTGGCGGCCTCTATGTTTTCTTGAATATGCAAAAAATCATAGTCATCCTGGAGCAGGGCCTGACTTGCCCCGGAATTGAAACCAAATGCCTTTATCAAAACAGAATCATCCCGGAAGTCTCCAGCCTTATGGGCAGGGACCACAATCGCAGCGGCACAGCCATCACTCACCCCGCA
Source organism: Thermodesulfobacteriota bacterium (assembly GCA_034190285.1). Taxonomy (GTDB): domain Bacteria; phylum Desulfobacterota; class DSM-4660; order Desulfatiglandales; family Desulfatiglandaceae; genus JAXHTA01. The sequence goes on from JAXHTA010000157.1 coordinate 4,292, forward strand.
GCAATCGAGCAGCCCCAAAGGATGGACAACCATAGGGGCCTTCATCACCTGCTCAACGGTAACTTCGCGCTGAAAATGGGCCCTGGGATTCAGTGTACCATTATGATGACTTTTTGCGGAGATCTGGGCCAGTATCCTCTTGCCCTCTTCCACGTCCCAGCCGTGATGGTGGAAATATCGAACGGCAATATGGGCAAACATGCTTGCCGGCGGGCCAGGGACAACTCCCTTGCTGCTGTCAACCGGGTCAGGGCTCAATGCAAAACCGACTTCCCTGTCCTTTAGCTTCTCAACACCACAGGCCAGGGCTACATCACAGGCACCGGAAGCCACCGCATAGCATGCATTGGCCAGCGCATGAAGCCCTCCCGAACAAAAGTTCTCAACCCTGGTGACCGGTATGTACTCAAGTTTCAGGGCATTGGACAGACGGGAGCCGGTAAAGCCTGATACCAGGCTCGCAAACCAGCCCGCCTCAATCTCACCGGGTTCTATGCCGGCATCCTCAAACGCCTCATAACAGGCCTCAATAATAAGGTCATAGGGTCCCATGTCCCAGCGCTCGCCGAATGTGGTGCAACCCATACCTATTATTGCCACCTTATCCTTTATATTTCCCATGAGGGCAGCCTTTCTCAACTAACCTCTTGCCGGAACACATTTCCAGGAATAGATATTAATTCCTTCCTCTTCCCTGAAGTCCAGCTTTCTGAAACTCATGTTTACGGGCATGTCCACCTTGAGTTCTTCTTCCGTCGCATCCACCATAGGACATTCGATTCTGCCTCCCCCTTCAAAATTCACAATAGCCGTAATACTCGCTATTTCCGGCGTCCAGCTGGTGTAATCAATAGCATATGTATAGAGTCTGCCCTTCTTATCAGAAAGGCGAATACTCTCAGATTGACCCCTGGTATGACACCTTGTGCAGACTTTTTGGGGGGGATACTGGACGGTGCCGCATACACTGCATTTTCCGCCATACAATCGGGTGTTTTCCTCTGACTCCCTCCATTGCGCAGGAGAGGAGGCCAATCCCGCTAAACGAGCCGGCCTCTCCGCGGGCAACAATCCCCGCCATCTTGCATACACCCTGTAGTCTTCAATGACCTTCTTTGACTCAAGGCATCCTTTGATCCCCCTATTCCCCTTTCTGTCTGTAATATGTGCGGTAACCCGCACTGCCATGGCGTCGCCACCATTGCCATAACTGAGGACCAGGCATCTGTCATTTGGCACACTATCTTCCAGCGCCCCCTGGAGCAACATAAGGGAGTATGCCGCCCCTGTATCACCACATTGCAGGGACATGGAGTCTTGAAGCCCTGTTCTGACATCAAAACCCAGGCCTTTTGCAACAGCGGCCTGGGTCCTAGGATCTGGTATACCGAGAACTGCTCTGGAGAAATCTCTCTCGGTCAAGTTGCAGTTCCTTATTAACCCGGATACGGCTTCTCTGGAAATCCTGCCATAGCCCTCACTAGTGATGAATCGGTTCTCCCAGGAACGGATAAAACGGTCATCTTCAGTGCGCCACACGTCCATTATATCGTCGCACACCGAGTAAGTCTCCTCGACTTCGGCGATGACACCAAAGGCCCCTATAAGAAAGGCCACCGCTCCATCACCGCAATTCGATTCCCAGATTGACCCGGGCATCCCCAAACGGCAGTCTGCGGCCACCACCACCACCTGTCTTGCAGAGCCTGACTTTACGGCGTCCACCGCCGCCCTCAAGGCAATAGTCCCCGCCCTTATGGAATTGGAGAAATCGGCCGTGATTATGTCCCGGCGTAGGTCCGCGGCCGTCGCAACAATGGAGGCACCGAGTTTTTCTTTGTATGGGGATGTTGTTGTTGCCAGAAACAGACCGTCAACCGCCTCACGGTCAAAACCCGTCAGACAATCTGCAGTAGCTGCCACGGCCATTGTAATACTGTCTTCATCGAACCCGGCAATGGCCTTCTCGCCCCCCAGGCCCTCTCCTATCGCACCACGGCTCAACCTCCACAAAGGAATGTAGGCCCCGCCCGCAACTATGCCGACCATTTTGAAAATCCCATTTCGTTATTCACTTTGATGTCCCTTTGAAACAAATATAAGCCGGTTACTGATCCGTGGGGATCTCTTTTGGCAATGCCGCATAAACCATCCTTATTTCATCAAAACGGCATGCCCGTAAATCCAGCGCAGGATAGCCTCATAAAACGGCGTCCTCAGGGCCCGCGGAAACCATTCAATACACTGTGGTCAAGCCCTCTCTGTCAATACCGGCACGTAGCTTGTATTTCTCGACCCTTTCAGTGGGGGTCTTCGGAATCTCGTCTACAATTTTCATGTACTTTGGAATCATGAATTTAGCCATTCTCGCCTCACACCACTTGTACAACTCCTGAGGCGACAAGGACTCACCTTCTTTCAAACGAATAACCGTCAACACTTCTTCTTCCGCCTCTGCCGCTTCAATCCCTATGGCCGCAGATTCCGCAATCTTCGGATGGGTATTAACGGTTGCCTCCACCTCAAAAGAGGAAATATTTTCCCCCCTTCTCCTTATATAATCTTTCTTCCTGTCAACGAAGTAGAAAAACCCTTCTTCGTCCTTTTTGACAATATCGCCGGTATGAAACCACAGATTTCTGAATGCGTCTTTTGTCTTTTCAGGCATACTGATATATTCCGACATCATGCTGAACGGCCTTGCGGGACGGCAGACAAGTTCTCCTGATTGTCCCGCGGGCACTTCGTTATCGTAATCATCCACCACCTTTACTTCATAGCGATTCCTGTCCTCTCTTCCCATTCCCAGGACATTCGCCCAGCGACCTTCCGCCTTAAATTCATCCATTTCTTTGACATTTAATGAGGTAATCCAGTTGGCCTCGGTCATTCCGAAATAGCCGGTATATACCTTCACACCAAACCTCTCTTCGAATTCCTTGACCTGCTCAACCGACAGGGGACCGCCCCAGAACATGCGCGCAGGATTCTCCTTGTCATTTCTTGACGGCGGCTGTTTCAATACAAAGCTAGACATGGCCCCCAATAGGCAGAATACCGTGGCATTATATCTCCTTATATCATCCCAGAACCGGCTGGCGCTGAACCTCTCCGCCATGGCAAAAGAAGTGCTCTTCAAGAGGGCCGGTACGATGGCAAAAAAGCGAATGTTTACGTGGAAAAGAGGCATACAACTATAGAAGATGTCGCTGCCTCTCATCCCCAGGGACTCTATCGCGTCCATGGCATAATGATACATAGCGTTGTGGGATAAGACTACCCCTTTTGATGGACCGGTTGTCCCGGAGGTATATATTATCTGCAGGGGATCATGGTAACTCACTTTCTCAGGTGGGGAAAAGTCGGGTCCGTGATCCATCAGCTCTTCAAAGGAAATTACAGGAAACTTTATCTCTCCTTCTATCGCCTTGTCTGACGAACCATGAATAATAACCTTTTCAAGGCCATAAAGCTCATCCTGTATGGGTATGATACGCTCAAGGAAATCCTCATGAATTAAGATGGCCCTGCTTCTAGAGTTGACAATAACGTGTCTTAATAGATCTCCCTTATAGGCCGTGTTGATGGCGCTGTCCACGGCGCCTATCTTGGCAAGTGCAAACCAATTGAAAAGAAACTCGGGGCAATTAGGGAGCATAGTCGTAACCTTATCGCCCTTCTTGAGACCTAAAGACAGATAACCATTAGCAATCTTGTTGGCGTTGATATCAGTTTCATTATAGGTGAACTTCCCATCCTCAAAACAGAAGAAGAGATCATCCGCCTTGCTCTTGGTCCTATCCTCAAGGATATGACCCAAGGCCCTTTTTTCAAAAGGATATTCCATTTTCAGCCTCCCTCAAGCTCCCTTTGGCTGTCACTACCACGTCAGTAAAAATCCGACCCCGAAGGGGCCGGCTTTGATTTAACCCCTGGAAGGGGATGAAACTGCCTTGCCCCCAAAGGGGGCAAGGCTTTGAGTTGCCCTTGTTATTTGATTCGCTTGTCCT
>JAXHTA010000158.1:0-8244 GCA_034190285.1 Thermodesulfobacteriota bacterium
AGCCTTTTCACCTGAATCAAAAGGACGGCTCTATGATAAAACAAGGAATTAAGGAAAGGATTTTGAGGCGCCTGAAATTGCATGGAATAGAATTTTTGCAGACCGATATTGTTACGGAAGTAACCATGACACCATGGGATTGGGGAAAAAGATTCGGCCTCTTTCAGCAGTCTGCATTTGGGGCAGCCCACTCGCTTTTCCAGATGGGGTCTTTTCGCTACCCCAACAAGGACCGCTATGTAAAAGGATTATATTACACCGGCGCAAGCACAACCCCTGGAACCGGACTGCCCATGGTTGTTCTCAGCGGAAGGATGACGGCTGAAAGGATCTATAGTGATGTTTGTTAAAGAGTACGGTTCAGGGGGACGTCAATTCCTGTGTCTTCATGGTTGGGGAGGAGACCACCGCGAATTTTCCCCTTTGGCATCATGTGCTCCTAATGAAGTGACTCTTTTAAGCGTTGATTTGCCGGGATACGGTCTTTCTCCTAAACCGGATGAGTGGTCTCTGGATACTATTAGCGATCAAGTCCTTAATGTCCTTAAAGTTCGAGCTGTCGAGCGCTGCGTGCTTATCGGTTTCTGCAGCGGAGCCGGCCTGGCATTGATGCTGGCAGAGAAAGTTCCGGACAAAATACGACGAGTGATTATGATTGATCCTTTTGCGTTTATTCCCTGGTACTTCAGGCTGTTTCTTTACGGCACTTTTGGCAGGAATGCCTATGCCATAACCTTTCAAACAAAAGTCGGAAGGAAGATTACTGACTGGATTCTCAAGCGGTTTCAGAACTCAGACGCTGATTTTACTAAGGCGTTTGTCAATCTGGATCATGAAGTTACTCTTCGCTACCTTCATATGCTCAGTCGTGTGAACATTCATCAACAGTTCAAAGACTTGAACATGGATATTGATATCTTGTACGGAGAAAATACTTTTACTTCCGTAGTTCGCTCGGTGAATATCTTTCAAAGTCTTCTTCCCCAAATAAAAGTGAAAGAGCTCAAGGGCCTGGGCCATTTACCGATGATCAAAGGTGCCCGGCAACTGGCTTCGTTTATCTTCGAAGATTTATTTGCCGATGACTTGCATGGTAAAGTATTGGCATGCAGAAAAAGGGTGAAAAAGCCATGAGTATTCAGCTCGCCGAATTTATAGAACATTATAGACCACTACTGGAAGAGACGCTCTTACATCATTTGCCGATTTCACGTAAACCCGGCACAGAGATTCTTAATCAGGCGATATATTACGCCATATTCCCAGGCGGAAAACGTATTCGGCCTCTTTTTACCTTACTTGCTACCTATACAATAGGCGGCGATCCAAAACAGGCAATAACAGTTGCCTGCGCCGTAGAATATCTTCATACCTGCTCAATAATTTTGGATGACCTGCCAGCTATGGATGATTCCGTTGAACGGCGTGGACGAAAGCCGACCCACCGGGTTTTTGGCGAGGATGTTTCCATATTGGCCGCGCTGGCTTTCTTTAATCAAGGTTATGTTCTGATCGGTCTCAATACCGTGAAAGATGACAACATCAAGTTTCAAAGTCTCATCAAGGAAATGACAAACTGCATCGGCCCCAATGGTATGATCGGCGGACAGATGGTGGACCTGCGTCTGAGAGCGAATGATAAGGGATGGCTCAGGACAGTAAGCTATTTGAAAACAACATCACTTATGCGATTAATGTTAACGGCGGGCGCAATCGTTGCTGGAGCAAAGGATTTCCAGATCCATATAATGGCTACTTTCGGTGAAAATTTGGGAAAGGTTTATCAGATGTTGGATGACATCGTTGATGGAAATGAGGACTCTTCTGCCGATATTCTTTCCGGACAATATGTTGATGCCCTTACGCTTTGGCAAAAGGCCGAAAAACAGCTTGAAGAGTCGCGAACTAGACTAATTAAATCCCTAGCGTTTCAGAATCCGGCTTTGCTGCTAGCATTTGTCGACGATATCTTCGGTAGACTCAAGAAACAGGCTGCCAGTTGTCTTGCAATACAAAAACGGGATTTGGATACCTTTGCCCAAAATTTTCCATTTCGTCAATTCGAATGAATATGGGATTGATGCTGATTATACTTCTTATTAACTTCGTAATTCTTGCTCTTGTCGTCTGGAACAGCTTTGCATGGCCTTTATTATCCGCAACAGGGAATCATTTCTCGCAGAGTTGTTCGATACTCATCCCTGCCCGCAACGAAGAGGACAATATTGGAGAATGTTTGGATTCGGTCCTACGTCAGGGAAATTCTGTAAGCGAGATTATCGTTTGCAACGATCACTCGGAAGATGCCACCGCAGCAATCGTGAGTCATTACCAAAAAAAAGATTATAGGATCCGAATGATAGCTACGGGAAATTTACCCAAAGGCTGGTGCGGGAAGAGCTTTGCCTGTAATTCATTGGCCGCCGAGGCACATGGGGACTGGATGTTGTTCATCGATGCCGACACTCGTCTGAGCTCTGATGCTGTTAACGGTATGATAGCCGAGGCCGTACGGCAGAATTACACATTTCTTTCCTCTTGGCCTGGACTGGTCATGGAAAGCGCCTGGGAACGCGTGCTCATGCCGATGCTAAATTTCGTTGTATTCACACTGTTTCCCGCCCCGCTTTCCTTTCGAAGAGATGACCCATCGCTGGGTCTTGCTCACGGTGCCTGTATCCTGGTTAAACGCACGGAATACAATGCAATCGGTGGCCATGAGCTGGTTTTTAACAGAATTTTTGAAGATACTTCACTGGCAAGGGCTTGGCGTGCGAGTGGCCGTAAGGGGATTTGTTTGGACGGGCAGGATCTGGTCCGGGTTCGAATGTACAATTCGCTAGAGGGAATCTGGCAGGGTTTCCAAAAGAATATTTACCCCGCTTTTTCCCGCGGCCTCAGTTTTTGGATTTTTTTGGTTTTTCATACGACTTGCTTTTTGATACCCTTTATAATCCTACCCTGGATTTTCCTGGGATACTGGCACCTGTGGCCCCTTGGAATTTCTGCATTATGTGTTATCCTTATGCGTATCTTTCAAGCAGGAAGATTCCGCTTTCCATTATGGTCAGTTCTGTTTCACCCCTTGGCAGAAGTGATGCTGATAGCAATTGGATTAAGTTCCTGGTCGAATTGCCAGTTAGGTCGCGGAGTATCATGGAAGGGAAGGGTTTATAAGCGCGGTATCCATCATGACTAGACCAAAAGCTATTGTGATTGGAGGGGGATTGGGGGGACTTTCAATTGCCCTTCGTCTGGTCGTTCGTAATTGGGAGGTGACGGTCTACGAGAAGGGGGCGACTATGGGAGGAAAAATGAACTCCTGGTCCCAAAAAAATTTCACATTCGATACCGGTCCTTCTCTGATCACTATGCCTTGGATCTTTTCCGAACTCTTTGAATCCGTTGGAGAGCATATTAATGACTATCTCCTGCTTCAACTGGCGGAACCGCTCGCCCATTATGTCTTTGATGACGGGTTTCATTTTCAGGTTTCGGCATACATGCCACAATGGCTAAAAACACTTAAAGAAATTGAACCCCAGGGAGAACAACACTTTCTGGAATTTATGCATCTTGGCGCAAGGTTATTCAATCTTTCGCTACATACTTTTTTCCGGCGTTCACCCCTTGATCCACCGGACATAGAAACATTTTCTGCGTTGAAACATATGCCTTTTCGTCATGCCTGGGGCCGTTATGATCGAACGATCTACAAGTTTTTTAGAAGCCCTTATTTGAGGCGTATGTATGAACGCTTTCCTACCTACGTGGGTTCTTCGCCGTATCGTATCCCCGCCACACTGACCTTGATTCCTTTCCTGGAACATGCTTTTGGGGGATGGTATGTGAAAGGAGGGCTTTATGGGATTATAAAAAGCCTGGAAGCTCTCCTGCAAAAGCGAGGGGTTCTTCTTCACACTGGCCGACGAGTCCATCGAATTATTTCCAACGATGGGAGAATAATGGGTATCGAACTTGAGGATGGTTCTTTTCATGGCAGTAATGTTGTGATTATGAATGGAGATGCTTCGCTAGCAAGGGTCTTGTTGGGGGAATATGGTGCGGCACCGCTTCCTGAATCCGATCGATCGCTCTCGGGTTTTATCATGCTCATTGGCGTCAAACGACGGCTCCCCGAGCTGGCACACCATACGGTCTACTTTTCCGCTGACTACCGAGAAGAATTCTCTGAACTATTCGATCGGCGAAGGTTCCCCGAAGATCCGACCGTGTACGTTAGCATGCCCAGTAAAAGCGATCGAACCGTTGCGCCTCACGATGGAGAGACACTCTTTATCATGGCCAACGCGCCTGCCAACGACAGTGATGATTGGAACGAACAAGAGATTTCCTCAGCGCGCCGACTTGTTTTTCAGCGTTTACACAGGGGTGGTTTTCCAGATATCGATCGTGATACTGTCGTTTCAACCGTCTGGACACCGCGAAAGATTCAAGAATCCTATGACATGCCCGGCGGAGCTATTTATGGTACACACTCTCACGGCTGGCGTAAAGCCTTCCTGCGTCCTTTCAATAAAGACAGGCGACACCAAGGGCTATATTATGTTGGCGGAAGCACCCATCCAGGAGGCGGAACGCCAACTGTGCTTATGTCGGCCCAAATTACCAGCGAACTGATCAAAAAATATGAAGGCACATAATCTGATCATCCTGATCCTGATTCCGCTTTACTGCCTCCTCTGGATCGGCGGGATAATAAGTTATACCTTTTTCGATGGGCCTTCTTCCGACAGCCGCTGGACCGCTCCGCTCTTTCTTTGCCTGGCTGCCGCAATTTCTCTAACATTGACTCATCCGAATTATCGACTGCATCTGTTATCCTCCGGTTTGATGTGTCTGGCGGTTGAGATGGTGGGTGTCCATTCTGGATTTCCGTTTGGAGAATACGTTTACACCCAAGTACTCCAGCCTCATTTCCTGGGTGTTCCGATCGCTATCGGTTGCGCCTGGTTGATTCTTTTTGCATATGTGAAGCAGATGTTACAATTTTTCGCCATTCCTTTACCTTGGCAGTATCTATGTGGGGCATCTTGGATGGTCACCCTGGATCTGGTCATCGATCCGCTGGCGTCCGGACCTCTAACATATTGGATTTGGGAGGAAAAGGGGTTGTACTACGGCATTCCCCTTACAAATTTCTTGGGTTGGTTCATCGTTAGTCTAATGTTGTTTTTGATTTATCGCAATCCTTGGCCTCGCCATATAGGCGATACTCACGTGGGTCTGAGCATTGTGATTTTTTTTTCCCTTATCGCCATAACGCGAGGAATATTAGGAGCCTTCGTGGTAGGTGCCGGGCTAGTTTTTCTTCACTTTTGGGTTTTCTGGAAAATCCGAATTAAGGACTCCGGGCTTTAAATTATTGATTGCTCCGCAGCATTTTCGTAAGAGTTTTTCTGAGGCCCTTCCATCTACCCAGTATTGAATGTTTCCTTCCCTGCTTATGATAACAACATACGCCTTTCTGCCTGTGTATTCGTAAGCCCTACTAACATTTCCGGTCCAGTCCATCATGACAGGAAACTTAATGGTGTGCTTGAATATGCGGGTAATGGTAGATTTCAGCCACCGGGGGACATTTTCCAACTGGGCCACCCCAAGGATTGTAATTTTGTCCCCGTACTTTTCATAAAGCGGACGAACCCATCCTTCTACCTGGGTGCAACCCCATTTGTCGGCAAAAACCAATATGCAGACCTTTTCCCGTGGGTAGGTTATTTCGTAAATCTTTCCATATTGATCACGTAAGCTGAATCCACAGGCAAGGGGTGTATATTTTTCAGCAGAACAGTTAAAAGGACATATAAAACATATCAGGAATACCCACCCGATAGTATGAAGGATACATTTTTTCATCGTTATTGCCTCACATTGTTTTCTATTGATATATTCAAGTAAGCTGCTACGCGGCAGTCAAATAATCCCGCCTTAAATTCTATCGTGCTTATCACACAGGTTGAGTTGCGGAACCCCCATTTTTGAGTAATGACTCTCATGCAAAATTTCATTAACCTTTACACAAAGGACAAAGGGGTCAAGTATGCTCATGACTCACCTTGAGAAGGCTGCAATCGTCAAGGCACCCTCTTGAGTTTACCGCCTATGATATCCCTTATTTGCTCCATACTACAAACATGAGTCAAAATCAGTCTTGATAATCATGTAAAGGGCTTAGGTTGTAGATGGCCCGCTATGTAGCTGCTCATATCAGGGTCGGAGATAAATTAGTATTGACAAAAGCAAGAAATGATACGGAAATATTATTACCAACAAAAAAAAGGAGGTGTCAAACGGAAGCATATGCCGGAATCGATCTACATTCAAGCAATAGTTACATCGGAGTTATCGATGAGCAAGACTAAAGGCATTTCGGCGAAAGACTGCCCAACAGTCTATCTCAAATTTTGGTTGCGCTTGAGTCATTCAAGGAGGATATTAAGGGGGTTGTGGTAGAGTCAACCTATAACCGGTACTGGTTGTTAGACGGCTTAGAGCAGGAGGGGTACAAAGTACATTTGGCCAATCCATCAGCCATAAAGCAATATGAGGGACTGAAAAATACGGACGACAAATGGGACTCATTTTGGTTGGCCCACATGAAACGTTGAAACATATTGCCCGAGGGTTATATCTATCCAAAAGAAGATCGTCCTGTAAGGCTTCTCTTACGTAGAAGGCTCTTATTTGTCAGTCAGAGGACCTCTCAGGTCTTAAGCCTTCAGAGTTCGATAGCGAGGAATCTTTCATTAAGATGTCAGGCAATGCCATCAAGAAGCTAAGCGAAGAGGATGTCCCCCTGTGTTAGGACAGTTAGCGCATTGGTTAAGACCTGCTATAAGTGGGGCAGGAGGAAGACGCGAGAAGTTCTGGAGAAGTTGGATAAGTTCCTTGAAAGTAAGGACAAAGAATAGGCTTAGGGCCAGTGAGTGCTCCTATAGTGCTCCCAAGCATGAAAAAACAATAAGGGGCTAACGGCGCTACGCTAAACCCTTAATATCGTTAAAAAATGGTGCGCCCAGGGTGATTCGAACACCCGACCTACGGATTCGTAGTCCGTCACTCTATCCAGCTGAGCTATGGGCGCATAAGGTATTGAGTATATCAGACTCGCAGGAATATGGCAACCATATACCCTGTGCCGGGCAATGCAGTCTTCAAAGTCCTTTCTGGTCGACCAGGAGATACCCTCAAATGCATTTTCTTAGAGAAGGACTGGGAACTCCCTCATTTGCAGAGGGCTACGGGGCATTTCGAAATTACGGACATTTCATTGAATTGTTCTCCACAAGTGCCGTTGATAAAGGTCTCGGTCATGCGATGGGCCTCATCATCCGTGAACTGGCGCGGGGGGTGTTTGCAGAAGTAGGCCGATGGGCCGTAAAGAACCCCACCCTCGTTACGGGTCAGCGCCAGTTTGGCACAGCGGATGGCATCGATGCCGACGCCCGCGGAGTTGGGGGAGTCCTCCACGGATAGGCGCAGCTCCAGATTCATGGGCACATTGCCGAATAACTTGCCCTCCATGCGGATAAAACATACCTTGTTGTCTTTTTGCCACGCCACCCAGTCGCTGGGCCCGATGTGCATATTCTCATTATCTAATCTCTCTTCGCCCAGTTGAGATTGTACTGATTCCGTCTTGGACTCTTTCTTGGATTTCAGACGGCTGCGGTCAAGCATGTTCAGAAAGTCGGTATTACCCCCTGTGTTGAGCTGGTAGGTTCGCTCCAGCTTTACACCCCTGTGCCTGAAAAGATTGGCCAGGACCCTGTGGACAATGGTGGCACCCACTTGGGACTTGATGTCGTCACCGATGACAGGAAGGTTTTTCTCCTCGAAGCGGGCAGCCCAGGTTGGGTCGCTGGCAATGAAGACTGGAATGTTGTTTACAAAACCGATGTCCGATTCCAGGGCGCATTCCGCATAAAACCTGGTGGCCTCTTCGGACCCCACCGGCAGGTAGTTCACCAATATCTCTGCGCCAGAATCTTTCAGTACTTTGACAACATCATCTCTTGAAGGCTCTTGTTCGTTGCTGGGCACAAAGGTATATTTTTTGTCGTAGTCTCTCATGTGTTCAGAAAAACCATCAAGGATTCGTCCCATGCGTACCTTGATTCCTTTGAGTGGAATATTCTTGTGAAAGACTGTCGTGCAGTTGGGAAGTGCGAAGATGGCTTCAGCCAGATCCATGCCCACCTTCCGTTCGTCGATATCAAA
>JAXHTA010000159.1:0-8200 GCA_034190285.1 Thermodesulfobacteriota bacterium
GGATTCGTCATCAAGGTGATTTCGCGAGTCAAGCGAGGGGGAATTGACAAACTGGGTATGATCACCGAGCCCGAAGATTGATCCGCATTTCATGAAATGGCGGATCGGCTCTGAGGTGCAGCAAAAGAAGGCCCAAGAGGATAATATTTCAGAAGTGCGATCTTTTACATGCCCGGTCCAAATAACCCGCAAGGACCCTGCTCAACAGGACCTGGTTGAGTGTGAGCAAATGCACACGGGAGGCGTATCACGTGTTTTGAAGAATTGGTGATGCGGCTATGCCAGAAGATTCATACTCAGGTCGACCTTTATTATTATTTGCAGTGGGCTGAATTGTCACATATAATGTTTCAAGGAGTCAAAGATGAGCAAAATGCTCATTCCGTCCTTGTTGTTTCACCTTGCGATCCTTTCGACGGTCTTGTTTGTTCCTGAATCAATACCCAGCAGGAGAACAAAAGGCGTAATCTACGAAGTCGATCTGGTGGAAATGCCGGACAGGAACCGCTTGAACCTTCGAAACGGCGCCGAAATGAAGCGCGGCCAGAAGCTGGCCCGTTCAAAGAACACTGTGCCATCCAAGCGAATTAGTGAGCCGAAAAAAAAAGAAGAGCCGATTGCCATTAGCAAGAGGGCCGTAAAGAGGACAAAGAAGCCCAAGAGACCGAAAGCTTCCCACTCTGAGCTTTTGGATCAGGCCCTGGAGAGGATTGAGAAGAGAGTCAAGGCCGAAGACAAAGACCCTGTTGACCATACCATATCCAAGCTGGAGACCAGGGTCAAAAAATCAGCAGGTGATGAGTTCACCGGGTCTCAGGCGGATAGTGGGATCACCATGAGGATTTATCGGATGGAGGTTGAGGACAGGATCAAGAGCAACTGGTCCTACCCTGCTGTCTCTGGCAGCTTTAGGCATCAGAAGGATTTCGAGGCCGTTATCCTGATAGAGGTCAAGGACAATGGCGCTATCCTGAAGGCCTGGTTTAAAAAGCGTTCATCCAACATTGTCTTTGATCAATCTGTCTTAAAGGCCGTTGAACGGTCAGATCCCCTGCCCCCTTTCCCTGAAGGTTACAGAAGGACTCACGATGAAATCGAAATCAACTTCAATCTCAGCGATCTGGAGGGCCATTAGATTCTCGGAGGTTTCCGTTTTGCTGTTTTCAATGCCAAACATCCCTCGTGGCAGAATAGGCGGCTTCTCTTTGCTTTGCATCTTGGGGGCCTTTTCTTGTATTACCTGCCTTCTTGTCCCTGGGCAGAGTTTTGGCAGGATATATATAGATATCAATTCCCCGTCCGTTAGAAAATTCAAGATTGCCATCCCGGATTTCAAGAACTTGAATTCCGTGAATAAGCATCCGGAACTGTCCTCAAGTCTGCCGGAAGTTGCAGCCAGCGACCTCGATTTCAGCGGTTTTTTCAGCCCCATTGACAAAGAAGCATTCTTGGGAGAAGAAGATGGGTCTCTGAATAAGGAGGATATCCAATTCAAGGGTTGGTCTGTCATCGGTGCGGAACTCCTTTTGAAGGGCACCTATACCTATATAGGCCGTAGTCTGGAAGTGGAGATCAGGGTATTCGACGTCTTCTGGGGACGACAGATTCTTGGAAAGAGGGCCCTGGGAGACATACACCGCTTTCGCCACCTGATGCACCGGCTTTCAAATGATGTTATTCGGACATTAACCGGTCACGATGGGATATTCCTTACCAAGCTGGCGTTTGTGGGAAATTCATCCGGACACAAAGAAATCTACTTCTGTGACTATGACGGTCACAACGTGCAACAGATAACCGCCGACAAGAGCATCGCTCTGCTACCCAGATGGTCCCCAGGGGGGAAAAAGATCCTCTACAATTCCTACAAAGACGGTGGGCCAATGCTCTACATGCAGGATTTTGCTTCGGGAAGTGTCAGGCGAATTTCGGCACGATCAGGGTTGAATACAGGCGCATCCTGGTCACCCGATGGCAGTGAAGTGGCATTGACCTTAAGCCCTGGAGGTGATCCCGACATATTCACCATTGACCTCGACGGGAAAGTCAAGAGACAACTTACAGACAATTGGGGTATTGATGTTTCCCCCGCATTTTCCCCGGACGGGAAAAGGATTGCCTATGTTTCAAACCGATCCGGGACCCCCCAGATATATATGCTTGATCTGATCGATGGAATGGACAAGAGGTTGACCTTTGAAGACGAGAGCTTTAAAGGCAGGTACTGTACGTCTCCAGCCTGGTCCTCTCTCAACCAAATTGCCTTTTCCTCCCTGAATCAAGGACATTTCGAAATTTACACTATGGATGCTAATGGGGGCCATTTAAGGCAGCTGACCGAAAACCAGGGAGATAATGAGGACCCGTGCTGGTCTCCAGATGGAAGATACATTGTGTTTAGCTCCAACAGACAAGGCCGTTATCATTTGTATATTATGAATGCTAACGGGCAGAACCAGAGGAGAGTCACTTTCCTGGAAGGAGACCATACTGCTCCCTCCTGGGCCCCTTAATCATTTCTTCGGTCGCTTTCTTCAGCGGCCATCCTGGTAAGTTCGCAGCAGGCTATCAGTTTTCGGCAATCGCCCCTATTGTGTGGATGAAGAGTAACACCTGGAGCTGAGTACTAATTGCTGATGACCGAGCGTTTACAAAAAAATTGCGGACGGGCATCTAAATCCTTGAAATATTGAAAGGGAAGTGCTAAAAAATACGCTGTTAAAACTGTTCTCAGTTCCAGAAGAAAGCCATTTGAGCGTTAGCAGCCGTAACATCTCAATAAGCCGGGGAATGTCTTTTGGTTCCCTTTAAGCTGGAATTCAGAAAAGCGAGTTGCCTGATTAAGGGGCACGACTTGTTGAGAAGATACGAATAACCTTTGCTCGTGGTTCGATTAAGTGAATTTGAGGCCTACCCGTCGGAATCCCAATTTTGTTTGTTGGTATAAACTCAAGAATTCAGGAGGTAAAGGCGTATGAAGAAAAAGACAGTGATCGGCTTGACATCCGTGGCGTTTATCTGCTCGTGCCTGTTACTTGTGGCATCTTGTGCAAAGAAACAGGTTCCGGCTCCGGAGGTCGTCCAACCGGCCCCTGCTGAAGAAGTTAAAATGGCCGAGGAGATGGAACCAGTGGAACCTGATTTGGACCGCAAAAAAGAGGAAGCCGAACGCCAGGCGAGGCTCAGGGAGCTTGAGAAGGCCAGGAGGCTTGCCGATTTTGAATCCCAGCATATCTTCTTCGATTTTGACAAATCGGATTTGAAACGCAAGGCCAAAGCCATCCTGAAGAAAAAGGCGAACTGGCTTCGCAACAACCCATCTCGTTCGGTCTCCATCCAGGGCCATTGCGATGAAAGAGGCACCAACGAATACAACCTGGCCTTGGGTGAAAGAAGGGCCCACGCCGCCAAGAAATTTCTCGTGGCCATGGGGATTTCGGCTGAACGTATTAAGACCATCAGCTATGGCGAGGAAAGGCCAGCCGATCCCGGACGCAACGAGTCAGCATGGGCAAGAAATAGACGTGATGAGTTTAAGCTGATTAAGTGAACCTGTGGTGGCTCTACTGTGTCCTGTTTTACTTGATGTGCTCAGATTTTCCATGTAAGCCATACAAGCCGGCCTGACTCCAGGTTCGGCTTGTTTATTGTATAACCATTTGGAAATAATGATGATATGTGTTTTGGAAAGGAATGTTGGGATAAGGCAGTGCCTGCTTTTTTTTTCTCTCTTTCTCTTTTCTTCTTGTCTCGCCACCCAGCGGGATATTTCGTCTTTGAACAGGCAGATAGCCGCCCTCAATACCCGACTGAACGAAATCGAAGGGGGCACTGAAACGAGACTCTCCGGGGCCCTCGATTCGGTCCGTGAGAACCAGGCGGAGATGGGGGCCGAAATCGATGGAATGAGGGGTCAGATGCAGGACCTCTCGGGAAGGGTGGAAGATAACCGCCAATTGGTTAGGCGGGCCGTTGAAAGAGATACGATCGAGCAGGATATCATGAGGGCGGCCCTGCCTGATCTCAACCTTCGCGTGACCAAACTCGAAACAAACTCAAGACAGGTTCACGGATACCTGGGTCTTGAACTCATTAGTGAGATCCTAGAATCAGGGCCGGAAAGTCAATCTCCCGAGCCTGATTTGGCCCCGCAAGATGCTCCTGGCATTGCGGAAACGGCTGTTTCTCCTGAAGAGGAGTTGTATAACTCTATACTAGCTGTTTATAAGGAAGGGCGATACGAACAGGCCATTTCCGATTTTAAGAGTTTTTTGAAAAGGTATCCCGGGTCGGCCTTAGCCGATAATGCTCAATTCTGGATCGGTGAATGTTATATGTCCCTGAAACATTACGAGCAGGCTATCCTGGCCTACCAGGAAGTGATAAAGAACCACCCAAAAGGGAATAAGGTCCCTAACGCAATGCTCAGGCAGGCGATTGCATTCTACGAAATAGACGACAAGACCAGCTCAAGATTGCTGCTGAAGAAGATAGTAAAGAAATACCCCGATTCGAGCGAAGCCACAATCGCTAAGACCAGACTCAAGACGATCAAGTAGTGCCCAGCCGGGAATGGCCTGTCTTCTCTGGTGGGGCAAGCCGTTCTTAGCGCCATGCTCTGGGGCGCCTTCCCGTTTCGCAATCCCTGCGTCAATACGCAGAGCTGGCTATGGGGCGTAGAGTTTATGCGCCTCTCCGTCCAACCCCTTGATTTCTTCGCGCAGTATCGCAAGGACACAGGCCGACATTCGTTTTCATTGAGTACGTGGGCAATCATATGTGGCCCCGATTTGAGATTTCCAACCCTGAATAAGTGAACCACAGATCTTTACACAAGCCAGCCCTTATCGCGCTCTTCGGAGGCAACGAGCATACTGCCATGATAGCCCTGGCTCTTGTCGTAGGGTTGGCTGGTGGTTTCGGCGCGATTTGCTTCCGCCATCTCATTGCGTTTTTTCAGTTGCTATTTTACGGGGACTCGGGCAACTTGCTTGCTCTGGCGCAGTCGACACCATGGTATCGCATGATATGGGTTCCTGCCGCAGGGGGGTTGGTCGTCGGTCCCCTCGTCTATTTTCTGGCTAAGGAAGCCAAAGGGCATGGCGTTCCGGAAGTGATGGAGGCGGTCGCAGTAAAAAATGGCATAATAAGAAGAAGGATTGTCCTTGTAAAAACCCTGGCGTCCGCCATCTGTATCGGAACCGGAGGCTCGGTCGGGAGGGAGGGGCCTATCGTTCAAATAGGCTCTGCCATCGGCTCCACCGCAGGCCAGCTGTTCAAGGTCTCGGTCGAGCAAACCAGGACCCTGGTAGGCTGCGGAGCGGCTGCGGGCATTGCTGCTACTTTTAATGCGCCAATAGCCGGCACCATGTTTGCCCTTGAGATAATAGTGGGTGAGTTCGGCCTTGCCACATTCAGCCCGATCGTTATCTCTTCGGTTACCGCTACGGCCATCTCTCGCCACTTCCTAGGTGATGCCCCTGCCTTTATCGTGCCCTCCTATGAACTCATCAGCGCCTGGGAATTCCCGCTGTATATTGCCCTGGGTATCTTTTGCTCCGCAGTGGCGGTGGCCTTTACAACCATACTCTACCGCATTGAAGATATCTTTGATGCGATAAGATTTCCCGAGTATTTGAAGGCCGTTCTTGGGGGGGCGCTCCTGGGTCTAATGGGACTTATTTTCCCGCATATCTTGGGTGTCGGTTATGGGGCTATCGATCTATGTCTCATCCAAAAACTCTCCTGGTGGTTCATGCTCATCTTGGTCCTGTGGAAGATACTTGCCACATCAATTACCATCGGTTCGGGCGGCTCCGGCGGTATTTTTGCGCCTTCGCTTTTTCTGGGGGCCATGGCTGGAGGCTCCTTTGGGTCGCTGGTCCACAATGTTCTTCCCAGAATAACTGCCTCCCCCGGGGCCTATAGCATTGTGGGTATGGGGGCAGTTGTGAGTGCAACCACTCACGGTCCTTTGAGCGCGATACTGATCATCTTTGAGATGACCGGCGACTACAAGATCATACTTCCCCTTATGATCGCCTGCATTGTGAGTTCCTTGGCGGGCGGCCGGTTGTTAAAGGAATCCATCTATACTTTGAAGCTGGCAAGAAGGGGCGTAAACATTAGGGCTGGCAAAGAGGTCAATGTCTTGAAGTCAATACATGTAGAGGATGTGATGGGTTCCATTGTAGAGACCATACCGGAAAATCTGAGCCTTGGAAAATTGGCCGAGAAGATCTCCAAGAGCAAATACAATAGTTTTCCAGTTGTGGATAAAGCGGGTAATCTGACGGGTATTCTCTCAATTCTTGACTATCGTGATGCGGCCTTTGATGAGAATTTGAAAGATTTGGTTGTGGCCAAAGATCTCGCCACAGCAAACGTGGTCACTGTATCACTCGATGACCACCTCTATGATGCCTTGGAAAAAATCTCCTCAAAAGATTTCTCCATACTGCCCGTGGTATCACGGGATAATCCCTTACAGCTTCTCGGTGTCTTGACTAGGAGAGATATTATTAGCGCATATGACAAGGCCCTGATAAAGAAGTCCCTCGCCAGCGAGTGATTTATCACCGGCTATGCCATATAGGGCTGGTTAGTCGCTTACTCCATTGCCTTGAGCCATTTCTTAGCGATTTTGGCTTCACCTGAACCGGGATATTTTTTTATGATCTTTTTCAGAAGCAATCTTGAGCTGGTTTTATCTCCTTTTTTGAAAAAGGCCCGTCCCTGTCGAAGCATCGCGTTGGGTACCTTGCTATTTGCTTTGGCACGGCTGTGTATCACTTTCTGGTAGGCCAGTATGGCCCGCTCGTACTGTTTCAGGGACATATAGCATTCACCGATCCAGAATTGGGCGTTATCAGCCAGGGCTGAATCGGGATGCTGTTTGATAAGACTCCTAAGATCAGAAATGGCCTCCTCATATCTTCCCTCTCTGTACATGGCAAGTGTCGACTCATAGAATTCCCTATCAGGACTTACAGCCTTTTCTGCAGCGCCAGGTATCCGCACCGGAGACACTTCAGCTTTAAGGCGAAAACCTATGTGACGGCTCGCTACGTTCATGGCGCGCTTGAATCGACTGGCCGAGCGGCAGTATCTTGCATAGCGCAACCAACTGCCGCCACGCAGCACTTTTTCGGTGCCCCATAAAGGCCCTTCAGGATCGGTCACCGGAGAAGAAGGATATTCCCCATACCAGTCTCGGCACCACTCCCAAACATTGCCGTGCATGTCAAAGAGCCCCCACGGGTTAGCCTTTTTGGTCCCGACCATGTGGGCATATCTCCTTCCAAGATTCCAAGTGTTCTTTTTGATCCAGGCATAATTCATAAGCCCTCCGTCATGGCGTCCGAAGAAGTATTTTGTCGCTGATCGGGCCCGGCAGGCGTATTCCCACTCGGCCTCGGAGGGCAGTCCGTACTTGTCAACCCCTTCCTTGCGGTTGATCTCTTTGATGAATTCCTGGCAATCCTCCCACGAAACGAACACGGCGGGGCTGTCAGCATTATCTATCACATATTTCTTCCCTGACCAGGGCCTTGTCCCCATAACGGCCTCCCATTGGCCCTTTGTCACCTCTGTTGTCTGCATGTAAAAGCCCCTGGTCAGGGTAACCCTGTGATGCAACTCGTCATCGTTTCGGCCAGGTTCATCCAATGGGCTCCCCATCTCAAAGACACCGGGTGGGAGATAGACAAACATCATGTCCAGCGAATTGCGAAATTTGAGAGCCGGATGATCGACATCTCGGCCATCCGGCCGCAGTACGTCATCGGTAAGGACGTCCGACTCAACAGGCAAACCTTCGGGAGTCGTTGGCGGTGAGGGCAGCGTCGCCACGGCCCCATCGCGTGACATCACAAACACAAATTCTCCGCCCTGATCCCCTGTATTTCTAATTGGACGGCACAGCGGTGTCTGCTCTGAGTTATTGCTCACAATGGGGGCGATCAGCGTATAGATCTCCTGAGTGCTCTGATATGGCTTATCGCTTTTCTCCAATGCCTTGATAAGCTGGTATGCAAACACGCTGTGACCGCCTGTTCCCCTGTCGGCCACTGGTTCCTTGTTACCCGAGGTCATGCCCCATCTGCTCTTTTCATTATACAGGTCCAGATAGTATTTTTCAGTTATCACAGAGGGCATTGCCCTGCCCTGCCCAAAGAGCGTACCCGAATAACAAGAGTCG
>JAXHTA010000016.1:0-18070 GCA_034190285.1 Thermodesulfobacteriota bacterium
GTACGATAGCCAGTATCCAATGGAGGGTTGTTGTCAAATACATCGCCCACAGGGTATCGCCAGCCCCTCGAAGAGCGCCGACAAGCACAACGACCATGGCGTCAACAAATACATAAAGGGCGCCAAGACGTATCATAAATATGGCCGATGGGATCGCCTTCACGTAGATTTCGTCTGATGAAGCTGGTCTGAAAACGCCTACCAGCATATGCGGGAAACACACAAACAATACAAATATAATAGAAGAATACGCCATAGCCAATTTCATACCCGACATAACCGACTTATGGGCTATATCAGGAGAGCCTGCGCCCATATACCTCCCCACAAGACTCGTTACCCCAATTTGGATGCCTAAGAGCGGCACAAAAGACACCATATCCCAATTGAACATTATTGTGGAGGCCGTTGCCGTAACAATGCTGTGAGAATGAAACACCAACACCATAGTATTAAATGCGAGAAAATTTATGGTCATCTCAAGTCCTGCCGGATATCCGAACTTAAGAAGACGGCTCATGATATCTTTTCTTAATACAAAGGAGTCTTGTATCTTGTACTCCAGGATGGTATTTCTTTCCAGGTATGAAAATACGAGAAGAATCAACCCGCTCAAATTGCCAAAGATGGTTCCATACGCAGCGCCGCGTATTCCCAACGCAGGCATGCCGAGCTTTCCGAATATTAGAACGTAATTGAATACGATGTTGATGACCATTGAGACAAAAGCCGCCTTCATAACAACGCTTGTGCGGCCTATACCAGAGAAAAAACTGGCCAGGGTATGGCGGACCAGAATAATCACGCTCCCGTACAGGAGTATATCAAAATACACGATCTGAAGCGTAAGCTGCTCGTAGGATATCCCCATGCTGCGAAACCATGAATGGACCAGCGGTCTAAATAGGAGCACAGCCGGATAGGCCCCAAAAGCTATAAGCAGAGCCTGTGAGATAACAAGGGAACAGTGGTGTTTCTCTTTGCCCCCATAGTACTGGGCCGTCAAAGAAGTTGCATATCCTATCAGGCCTACAAAAAAGGTTATTGTCATAAAGGAGGTCAGACCGCCCCCCATAGCCGCGTTCATCTTATCAGGGCTAAGCCTGGACAAAAACACTCTGTCCGTAAAAATCATGATTGTATCGCAGGCAAAGGATACCATCATCGGGAGGGCCAAGAAAAGCATCTCCCTTATGCCGCCTTTTTCGTGATTGTTTTTGGTTTCTCCTTGTATCATAGTTCCGATTTGATGCCATATATGCTCTTGCCTTGCCGTTGACTCACAGGGGCAATTTCTCTATACTCCTTCTGCATAAAATGAACGGTTATCATATCATGTTATTGGACAGTGTGATAGGATTGAGTGTACCTTTATCCTCGGCAGATGAAAAACCAAGGGATTATGGAGCGCTGACTATGCGCGGACAGGGTGATCTTGACCTTTCATTTGATCAACACCCGACAGATGAAATAGACATCACGAGCAACGGGCCGGGCCCAAATATAATGGCAAGAATTTAGCCTTTTGAACATTGCGGATTTTTCAAGAGAGACCCCCAGTGGTCCTTAACCAGCAGGCATTTGTTTCCAAGGGTTTCTAAGAAACCGTAAAAATCTTTACAGTTTATATCATGTATAACCCCGAAGCGAAGCGTCGGGGTCATTTGCTAACGTGTTACAGATAATGGAAAAAGATAAACCTTATACAGTGATAAATGGTTAAAGGAGAAGGACATGGCATCTAAGGATAAAGAAGTGAGACTGAATCAGAAGGATCTTTGGGAGGGAAAGCTGGACCAGCGTTTGTCGGCTTTGACTGACAAGGGCCTTGAGCCCCACAAAATGGCCAGGGATTCTGCTGTCAGAGAAATTCGGGCAAAAATAAGAGATACGGATAGCAGACTGGAGGTTATCGCCGGGCTGGAAAGGAAAAGAGAGGAAATGGCCGCGATTAAGGCCGAGAAACTCGCAGCTCCCAAACAAGAAAAAGGCAAGAAGAAGAGGAAACAAGCTGAAGAACCTGCTCCTGAGAGCAAGCGCCAGCAAAAAAAGAAAAAGAAAAAGGAAGATACGAACAAGGGTGGGGAATGAAAGTATGGACCGAGAGCAACTTGTTGAAATTATCAGGCAAAGGCTTGGCCTTGATACTGATGAATTCCAATGCATAGAGGCCAATCCTAAGTTTCAAAGCCTCTTTGAAAACGCTGTAACGGCCTCCCGTTACCGTCTTGTGGCTGAGGTGATGGAGTCCAAGGGCTGTCATTCGGGTCATATAGTTGGGCAAAAGCTGATTTTTGACTCGGCAGGGAATCTCCTGACCAGAAAGTCACCCGAGAAGATCTGTGCCTTCCTTATGCCAAATCTCACAGTTCTGATCAACGTATTCTTTGAAAACCTGATGAACGGTAGAGACCCCAACGAGGTCATGTTCAACCGAACCGGGTGTTTTGACGTTGGGCACGCCTGCGGCGGATGGGGTCACGTGATCCTTGAGATGAGGGCCGAGGTCCGCGATTAGTGTGGAGATTCCGTGAATATCGGTCTGGTCAACGGCAATCCGTCCTGGGGAGGCGGAGAGCAATGGTTCTGGGATGCGTGCGGAGCCCTTGACAAGCGAGGGCACAGGCTTGTGCTCGCAGCGAAGCAAGGGACGCGGCTGTATGAACTCTTTTGCAATTCCGGTCATCCGGTGTATACAATGAAGGGGCTTGGCCAAGACTTTGCGGGGCAGAACCCTGAGGTAGTCCTGTGCAATAGCGGAAGGGATCTCCGGCAGCTGATTCGGTCTGTTCCAAAGCCCATGGATTTTCGGGTAATAATGCGGAGAGGCATTGACCGACCTCTCAACGACAATTTTCTTCGCCGTCCTTACTGGAAGAGACTATCAGCGATTCTGGTCAACTCGGATGCGACAGGTCGGACCGTAAGCCAATCCCTGCCGTGGTTCCCGGAGGACCGGATCCACCGTATTTACAACCCGGTTTCCCTTGACATTGAGGCCCGGGTGGAGCCAGAGACGCAGGCCTTCCGAATCGGCACTGTCGGGAGACTCGTAAAACAAAAGGGGATCGGTTTTTTGATCAGGGCCGTATCAAGGATTGGAAAGGAAACGGACTGGACACTTACGATTGCAGGCGACGGCAAACTACGGCAAAAACTGGAGGCCCTTGCCCAAGGTTTCGGCGTGGGGGACCGGTGCAGATTTCTGGGACACGTGGAGGCCATTGCGTCCTTTTACGCGCGCGTGGATGCTATTGTCATACCGTCTCTATATGAAGGGTTCTGCTTTGTCGCTGTAGAGGCTGCCCTAGCCGGACTCCCGGTGATTGCAAGCAATGCGAGCAGCCTGCCGGAAATCGTATCTGACGGTGAGACGGGCATCCTCGTGCCGGCCCGGCATGTGGACGCCCTGGCCGGGGCCATACAAAGGCTGGCTCAAGATCGAGAAATGGCTGAATCCTACGGAAAGACAGCCAGGCAGCGGGCTGCCGAGCGTTTCGGTCCTTCTTACCTGCATGACGATTTAAATGACTTTCTGGCGATGGTTGTCCACAAACCGCCGGTCGGAAAGGATGTATGATTACACTGCGGGATCAAAGAAATGTGATAAAAAGGAGATTATTCTCTACTAACTGATTGGGAATACGTCAAGTCGGGTAGAAGCAGATTATCACAAGCCGTATAAGGATCCGTTTTCCCCTCAACAATGGATTCAACGGCCCTGTCAAATTCGCCGGTTTCGGCCAGTCGGTTGGTAATTTCCCCGATGAGTCTCGCCTTAACCATCTCGGCCAGTTCCTCGCGCACCTTGTCTCTTGTTTTCCTGAAATTGGTTTGGCCGGAGCTATCAACCAGATACTGACCGTGCCTGTCGATCTCTTCCAGAAGCTCAACCACGCCCTTGTCAAATATCGCCTGGGCCTTGAGTATTGGCGGTTTCCAGCGGCCTTGGTCATACCTTTTCTGATCCATTTCGATCATTAGTCTCAGATCAGTGACGGTCCTGTCTGTCCCCTCCCGATCCGCCTTGTTGATCAGGAATACATCACCCACTTCGAGGATCCCGGCCTTGATGGTCTGAATATCGTCGCCCATTCCGGGCATAACCACAATAACGGTCGTATGGGCGCTCTTGACAACATCGACCTCATCCTGGCCAACCCCCACGGTTTCAACAATGATATAGTCCTTTCCCATTGCATCCAGGACATCGATTGCGCTTCGGGTGGACTGAGTCAACCCTCCGAAATGCCCGCGGGTAGCCAGAGAGCGGATAAATA
Organism: Thermodesulfobacteriota bacterium; assembly: GCA_034190285.1. Taxonomy (GTDB): domain Bacteria; phylum Desulfobacterota; class DSM-4660; order Desulfatiglandales; family Desulfatiglandaceae; genus JAXHTA01. The sequence continues at coordinate 4,281 of JAXHTA010000016.1, forward strand.
CGCCTTCGTCCATGCTGTGCTGCTGCATCCTGATACGATCCCCTAAGATGGCGCCGCCACTGAATGGACTTGTCGGATCAACTGCAAGCACCCCAACCGTCTTGTCCCGTTTTCTCAGGTGCTTCAGCATCTGGTCCACAAGAGAGCTTTTCCCCACGCCCGGAGCACCTGTAATCCCGATAACATAGGCCCTTCCCGTATAAGGATACAGCCCTTTTAAGACTTCCCTTACCTCAGGCAGCCCGTCATCTATATCACGAATGAGGCGGGCCACGGTTCTGACATGGCCAGCTTTGACCTTTTCCACCACTCTATTTGCTGTCATTCTGCTTTATCCGCCCGTTTGGGGCTACCTTGCCAAGTTGCCTTGTTCCGGAGCAAATTTTGTCCTCCGGCCGATCTGTTCTGAAAAGCTAACGCTATTGCGGATTTCAGCTTGATCTGGGCCTGACATTTTCTTTGACCCAGCGGACGATCTCCTCCAGAGACGATCCCGGTGTGAATATCTCCTTGATACCTGCCTGTTTCAACTTTTCTATATCTTCATCGGGGATTATTCCTCCACCACAGACAAGGATATCGTCGGCCCCTTTCTCGCGCAAAAGCTCTACGACAGCGGGGAAAAGGTAGTTATGCGCCCCGGCAAGGCTTGATAGACCGATCATGTCCACATCTTCCTGTATGGCGGCTTCAACAATCTCTTCTGGGGTCTGATGAAGGCCTGTGTAGACCACCTCAAACCCCGCATCACGATACGCCCTTGCGATTATCCTGGCCCCACGGTCGTGGCCGTCCAGACCCGGTTTCGCCACCATAACCCTGGTTTTCCTGTTTTCCATCATAAGTCCTCTCACATCGAGAACCTGGCGATTTCTTCAGGGGTTGGAAACAAGGATTCATCCATTCTCAACCCCTTTTCGATAATCTCCAGGAGGTGTTCTTTATCTTCGGGTAATTGATAGCCTTCATAGCTCTGATCAAAGAGCGGAACAAGTCCGTGGCCTGATCTCAAGCGGGGGTTCAGGGCATGGTCGAAACACAGCTTTGATGAAACATCAAGCGCCTTGATAAGCATCTCTATTTCCCTTAGCAATTCATGGGGCGAAAGAAGCAGAAATTCTCCCCTGGAATGTTCGTCCGCAATGGCGGTCCCGGGTCTGGGCGCCAGTGGTCTTGAGCGGATAAAATGCGGGTTGATCCCGTTTAATACAAGGGCCGTGTTCCTGGCGTGTTGTTCGGTCATCTCTTTTCCGCCCAAACCGGGCATGATGTATTCTGACAACTCCATACCGACTTCCACGATTTTTTTGCCCGCCTTGATATGTTGTTCCGCTGTTACGCCCTTGTGGACCTTTCTGAGTAATTCATCGTCACCTGTCTCAAGTCCGATGTGAAGTCTTGAAAGCCCGGCATTTTTCAATGATTTCAGCTCATCAAGACTCTTCCCCAATGCGGTTTTCGCCCTTGCGTAAGAGGTGATCCTTTCGACAAAAGGAAAGACCTCCCTGAGATAGTTCACTGTGTCGACCAGATCAGGGGTCCTCATGATAAGCGTGTTTGCGTCCTGTAAGAATACGGTGCCGCCGCCCACAGAGAGCCAGTTGAAAACGTTCACGAAGCTGGCACTGAACCGTGCCTCAGGATAGTCCATGAATAGTGTCTCGGCCACATCTTGATTGATCTTGCCATCAAACCCGAGTTCTCGTGAGACCTTGTCAATCACGTCCCGAATGGCCTTTGCCTTGTCAATATCACTCTTGATTTCCTCGACCGATCTCAGCTGGAGCTTTGCCCCATCGTAATGAAGACCATGACAGAATGTGCATCTGTTCCAGGAACAGTTTCGAGTGAATCTCAACAGAAGGGAATAGCTTCCGCCCTCACTCGGTGGCCTGATCGGACCTATCTCGAATTCCTCTATAGGGGATTTATGCAATGTTTCGCCTCTTTATACAGTCTTGCAGTGTTCCGCTTCAGGGTGCCCGGGGGCGACCTGGCACACCCCAACAAGGGGTGTCAAGCATCTTTTATCTCGGCATGGCGGCAATAACCAATATTATACAGTCTTCTTGCGTGTCATTTTCCAGGGCATGGGCCAACCCATGAGGCAACCAGATGGCGTCCCCGGATTTCACCCTTTGTTTCTCATTTCCAACCATCATAATGCCTTCACCCTGAAGGATATAATAGATCTCTTCATAGGGATCAATATGTGCCTCAAGCATCTTGCCCGGCTGCAAGATACCATGAGCCAAAAACAAGATTCCCTGGAGGACTCTACTGTCCAGCAGCATGGCTGCCACACCCCCACCGTGGGCCCTGTATAGTCCCTGAAGCACCTCTTCCTGATTCATATTCCTGACAATCATGTTAGTTCATCTCCCATAGGGTCTCTTTTCAAAGTCCGCAAAGCCTTGCTTCATTATTCCTCTGGGTTCCAGAGAGAGACAATAAGTCGGTTCGTTTAATAGATCCCGGGGTCCTTGTATTCACCAAAAGCGTCTCTGAAGACATCACAGACCTCCTGGAGGGTAGCGTAAGCCTTTACCGCCTCTACAATAGGCCTCATTAGATTCTTGTCCCCGGCGCAGGCATCCCCAACACTATCGAGAGCATCCCTTACCTTTCTGTTGTCACGCCCTTCCTTGACACGGTTTACCTTCTCTATCTGGGCCTTTTCGAGCTTCTCATCAATCTCAAGAGTATCCACCGGGATTTCTTCCTCGACCACATACTTATTGACCCCGACAACAGACTTTTCGTTTTTCTCTATCTGTCTCTGATAATGGTAGGCCGCATCGGCAATCTCCTGCTGTGGATAGTTTCTTTCAATTGCGGCAAGCATACCGCCCATGTCATCGATCCTCTGAATAATCTCTAGGGCCTCTTCCTCTATCTGGTTGGTAAGGGCCTCAACAAAATAAGATCCTCCCAAGGGATCAATGGTGTTGGCCACACCGGATTCCTCTGCGATAATCTGTTGTGTCCGGAGGGCTATGGTGGCCGCTTCTTCCGTAGGCAGGGAGAGGACTTCATCCAGAGAATTCGTATGCAGGGACTGGGTTCCACCCATGACCGCCGCTAAGGCCTGAAGGGCCGTCCTGACAACATTATTGTAAGGCTGTTGAGCTGTAAGGGAACACCCTGCCGTCTGGGTGTGAAACCTCAACCATAATGATCTGGGGTCCATTGCCTTAAACCTTTCTTTCATGAACCTGGCCCACATCCGTCTCGCTGCCCGAAACTTGGCGACCTCTTCGAAAAAATCAAGGTGGGAATTGAAAAAGAAAGAGAATCGAGGCGCAAAGGAATCTACATCCAGGCCTCGATCAACGGCCGCCTGGACATAGGCAATGCCATCGGCCAAGGTAAAGGCCAGTTCCTGGACCGCGGTAGAGCCGGCTTCCCTGATATGATATCCGCTGATGCTGATCGTATTCCAACGCGGGACTTCGTTTGTCCCGAATTCGACTGTGTCTGTTATGATTCGAACCGAGGCATCGGGTGGACACATGAATGTCTTTTGGGCGATGAACTCTTTGAGCATGTCATTTTGAATGGTGCCACCTATAACGTCACTGCCAATCCCCCTATTTTCCGCCATTGCTATATACATTGCCCATATGACTGCCGCAGGCGGATTGATGGTCATCGAGGTCGTAATCCTGTCAATGGGAAGCCCTTCAAAAAGGTCCTCCATGTCTTTGAGGGAGTCAATGGCCACGCCGCACTTGCCGCACTCGCCACGGGCCTTAGGCGAGTCCGTATCAAAGCCCATCAGCGTGGGCATATCAAATGCAGTGGATAGCCCGGTCTGCCCTTCTTTCACCAGGTGGTGAAATCGTCTGTTCGTGTCATGAGCGCTTCCCAGACCGGCGAACATCCTCATAGTCCACAGACGTCCTCGATACATGGAGGGCTGGACCCCCCTTGTGAAAGGGAATTCACCTGGAAAGCCAAGGTCTTTTGTAAAGTCGTGGTCCGTGAAATCGGCAGGCGAGTATATCCTTTTGATTGCACGATCCGACACGGTAGAGAACCTTTCAAGCCGTTCCGGCTTGGAAGCAAAGGCTCTTTCCAGCTTACTCTGCCATTTTTCTTCTTCTTCTCTTATCTCGTCGAAAACCTTTTGGTCAAACACCGAAGTCATATAGTGCCTCTTCTCCCCAACAAAAATAATCTTGCCCTATCGCCTGAAAGACATATACAAGCCAAAGCGAAGTAACCCATGAAAAAAGAGACCCGCGCTGCGCTTTTGTCTTCCAGGACTTCTTGTGAAAACCTGCAAAATTTCCTCAATGCCTTTCCCAAGAGGGGAAGGAAGCGGATCGTTGCCATGGTGCACGTCTGCCCCGCCTCTTTGAAAGAAAAGGGAAAAGTCATTATTGAATAACATGCACGGCAACTTATCAATATTCTAAGTAATTGTAAAGGGTACTTTTTAGCGCATTTTTCCTCGTTGCGGGTGGGAAGCTCCATGGTTTGCAGCCACGCCTGCTACTCCATTTGGCTCTGATCCTCGATGCGCTCAATCAAGCGCCTTAGGATGAAATGGTGAAATGGTATGAAAGTATACCAGTAGACCTTTCCCAAAAGGCTGGTAGTATGGAAATAATTGGCAACAGATAGTTCATGTTTATCGTCTGCTGTCTGGATCTTGAATTCAAGCCAACCTGCCCCGGGCATTTTCATCTCCGACCTCAAGAGGAGCCTGCGGTTCTTCTCTAGATCCTCAATTCGCCAGAAGTCTATTACGTCACCCACCGCTAGCCTGGAATAGCTCTTTCTGGCCCGAGCTGTACCTACGCCAAGAAGCATGCGATCCGCAGAGCCTCTTAGTTTCCACATCCAGTTGCTGTGATACCATTGCTCTTTTCCTCCAATCTTGCAGACGGAGGCAAAAAGGCAGGAAGGGCTTTTATTGGTAAGTAATGAGTGACTTGCAGTGTAAATAGGCCTTTCGCTCAATTCATGGAGCTTAATTGCTACTGCGTGATCTCTCGGATATGCGTCGGACCACCTGGTATCCACCATATCCTGTTCCTCGCGGGAGACGGCCAATTTAATGGCCTCTTCATAAGTCAAAGGCTCAAAGGGCAGTATCTTCCTTATGCGATCATCCCTGCAGACAACTTCGTCCTTTAGCCCTTCCATGAGACATTTAATTATGGGGGCGGGCACAGGGGTCAGCAGGCTGATCACATAGGCAGCGACAGATATGCTGAATAGAGGTAAGGATATTAGAAGCCTTTTCTTATTGAGAAATCTGACAAATCTCCTTAGCATTTCTTTGTAGGTCAAGACGTCCTGCCCACCAATATCGTATTCTTCCCCCGTGGTTTCCGGGACCTCAAATACTCCCACCAGATATTTGATTACGTCTCTGATGGCTATGGGCTGGCAGCGGTTGTGGACCCAATAGGGAAGCAGGACAACCCAGAGTCTTCTTGCCAGATGATTCATGATTTCATACGAGGCGCTACCGGAGCCGATTATGACAGCGGCCCGCAGAATAGTAACAGGGACGGCACCCAGCCTGAGTTCTTCGGCAACCGCCATGCGGCTCTGGAGGTGGTGGGAATGAGAGCTTTTGCTGTCTCCCAACCCCCCCAGGTAAATGATCCTTTTGACCTTGTTCTCTTCGGCTGCCTTCCTGAAGTTTACTGCAGCTTCCAGATCAGCCGATTCAAATTCCTTGGGGCCTTTCAACAGAGAATGCATCAAGTAGTATGCGGTATCGATTTCCTTGAGAGGTTCGGTCAACTGCTCTCTCTTAAGGGCGTCGGCCACAACAATTTGTGCCATGGGCCATCGTTCTTTGTATTGGGCCACGTTATCTCTTACCATGGCCCTGACCTGGTATCCCCTGGCCAGCAGTTCCGGGACCAGTCTGCCTCCCACATAGCCTGAGGCTCCTGTAACAAGGACCCTTCGGGTATCGGGTAGTGGCCTGGAAGGAAGACCGCTGCAAAGCAGTTCTTTGTTGTTCCAGGAAGGTGTTTGATCCATGATCTGACGTCTGGTTGTGATTATTTCATGCTCAAATTAATTCCTTGGAAACCACTGACCATGAATTGTACGGCAATTACTGCCAGGAGTAAGCCCATAAGACGTGTGACTACTCGAATCCCTCCCACGCCCATCACCTTCATAATCCATTCTCCAAAGCGAAAAACACAAAAGACAATAGCACAGCTCACCAGAATCGAGGCCAGCAACAAGAACATATTCACAGTCCCTTCTGCGCTCTGTCTCCAAACCAAGACAGCAGTGATGGCGCCGGGGCCTGCTAATAAAGGAGTAGCCAGCGGCACCAGGGCCACATTTTCCTTTGTGACGCCTTCTTGCTCTTCTTCCCGGGTTGTCTTCATTCCGCTGGGAATCAAGTGAAGCATCTGCAAAGAATATATGAAAAAGATGATACCCCCTGCCAATTGAAAGGCTGGAAGGCCGATTCCGAAAAAACGCAAAACAGCGTCGCCCATAACGGCAAAGAGTGTGAGGATCGCACAGGCCGCTAGGGAGGCAATGGCCGCCATTCTCATTCGCTCCACTGAAGTATTCTGCTCTGTGAAGAGGAGAAAAATCGGGAGATTGCCCAAAGGATCCATGATGATCAGCAATGGAATCAGAATTGTGATGAAATATCTTACTGTTTCCATTCGAGGAACTGTTTTTTCAAGCAGTACTCTATGTCTTTGAAAAAAGCATCAACTGATTAGTGACCCAGGGGATTTCTCTTCACGAGCGGGGCGGCGGCAGCAATAGTTTTGAGCAAGACGTAAGGCGAGGCAGGATGAGCGTCCCCCTAAAAACCTCTGATTAGATTCCCTCCGATCACCTGGCGCATGATTTCATTGGTCCCTTCATATATCTGGCATATTTTGGCATCCCTCATATGGCGTTCCATAGGGTATTCCTTACTGTACCCGTATCCACCCATGACCTGGATCCCCTCGACTGCAGTCTTCATTGTAGTATCAGATGCATACATCTTGGCCATGGCGGCCTCCTTTTCAAAAGGCTTCTTGTGATCCTGGAGCCAGGCCGCCTTAAGGGTGAGCAGTTCGGCAGCGTCCAGTTCCGTGGCCATGTCCGCGAGCTTCCACTGAATGGCCTGGAAAGACGAGATCGGTTTCCCGAATTGCTCTCGCGATTTGGCATACGCGAGTGCCTCTTCAAGCACGGCCCGGCCTATGCCTACCGCCTGGGCGGCAATGCCTATCCTGCCGCCATTGAGGGTTGTAAGCATCTGCTTGAACCCCTCTCCCCGGTTGCCAAGGAGGGCGTCAGCAGGCACTCTGGCATCTTCAAATACGAGTTCCGCCGTTCCGGAAGCAAGGATGCCAAGCTTATCCTCCACGCGGCCCACCCTGAAGCCGGATGTCTCCTCAAGGTTCACCACAAAAGTACTTATCCCTTTATGGCCTTGGTCTTTCTCGGTTATAGCGGCGAGAACGCAATAGGACGCCGTGTTTCCATTGGTTATGAACTTCTTCTCACCATTTATGACCCATCCGTCGCCGTCTTCGACAGCCGTGCTGCGAATAGCTGCCGCGTCCGAGCCAGCATTGGCTTCAGTAAGACCATAACATCCGAGTTTTTGGCCGGAGGCACATGGATAAAGATATTTCTTCTTCTGCTCTTCTGTGCCATAGGTCTTCAAGGGAAAACAGTAGAGGGAGTTGTTCACGGACACAATCACGCCGGTGGAGGCGCAAGCCTTGGAGATTTCGATAAGGGTAAGCACATAGCTTACATAGTCCATGCCCCCTCCACCGTATTCCTCCGGCACTGTGACGCCCATCAGTTTCAGCTTACCGAGTTCGCTGACGATGTCGGCTGGGTGCTGCTTCATTTTGTCCAACTCAGCGGCCTTTGGTTTGATCTCTGCCTCGGCAAACCGCCTGGACATGTCCCTGACCATCTCCTGTGAGTCGGTCAATGCAAAATCCATTCTTATCTCAGGGTCCCTTCAAATTCCGGTTTTCTTTTTTCCAAAAACGCTGACATACCTTCCTTGCCGTCCGGGGTTGCCATGCACATGCCAAATGCGTCGGACTCCATATAACAGCCTGAACTCATGTCCGTATCTAGGCCACGATCAATGCATCTCTTTATCGCCTTCATGGAGAACTTACCCTTGGAGGCCAACAGATCCGCCGTCTTCATTGTCTCCTCCCACAGCCTTTCCGGAGGAAACACCTTATTCACAAGGCCGATCTCCTTTGCCTCACGAGCGCTTATCATGACACCGGTCATACAGAGTTCTTTTGCCATAGCTTTGCCCACTAGACGGGAGAGTCTCTGAGTCCCTCCGAAGCCCGGTATAATCCCCAGACCGATTTCAGGTTGACCGAACCTGGCATTCTCGGAGGCATAAATAAAGTCACAGGCCATGGCAATCTCCGCTCCACCGCCCAGTGCGAACCCATTTACACATGCGATAACTGGAATGGGCAGCCTTTCCAGGCGAAAAAAAACTTCCTGTCCAGCTCGTGAAAACTCTCTACCCTCTATAGGTGAGAAGTCAACCATATGAGCTATATCGGCCCCCGCGACAAATGCCTTTTCTCCTTCTCCAGTAAGCACCAATACCCTAACTGATTGGTCTTCTTCAATGTTTTTGAACGCATCGGTCAATTCGGCCAAGACACCGCCGTTAATAGCGTTCAACGCCTTGGGCCGGTTGAACTTTATGACTGCCACATTTCCTTGTTTTTCAAATATGATATTGTCATAGGACATCATTTATTTACTCCTTTACCCGGATTGCCCGAATCAGCCGGATCACTTGCGAAACTTCTATACCCTCTCCAAAACCGTGGCCATGCCCTGGCCGCCTCCGATACACAGTGAAGCCAAACCAAGACCGTGGTCTTTTCTCAGCATCTCACCCATCAGGGTCAGAATGATTCGGGCCCCTGTGCAACCGATGGGATGGCCAATGGAGATCCCGCTCCCCAGGACATTGGTCTTTTCCATATCGCAATTCAGTTCCTGCATGCATGCAATTGCCTGAGAGGCGAACGCCTCATTCAGTTCAATTACGCCGAAATCATCAATAGATAGGCCTTCCTTATTGAGGATCTTTCTTACCGCCGGGATGGGCCCAAGACCCATGAACGCCGGATCTATTGCCGCGGATGAATAGGACCTGATCTTGACAAGTGGCCTCAATCCGAGTTCGCTGGCCTTGTTTTTGGACATAAGAAGAAGAGCTGCCGCTGCATCATTGATACCTGATGCGTTACCGGCAGTAACCGTGCCGTCCTTCTTGAAGGCCGGCCGCAGTTTGCCCATTTTCTCTTCGTTGGTGTCCATGGGCCGTTCATCCGTGTCAAAAAAGAGTGGCCCTCCCTTTCGCTGGGGAATGGCAACCGGAACGATTTCCTCCTTAAAGGTTCCGTCTGCGATCGCTTTTCTTGCCCTTTGGTGGCTGATGGCGCCCAACTTATCCTGTTCCTCCCGAGAAATGCCGTATTTTTCAGCGATATTTTCTGCAGTGATCCCCATGTGGTAGCCATAAAAGATCTCAAACAGGCCATCCATGATCATTAGATCTACCAGGTCGGCATTGTTCATCCGTGCGCCCCATCGGGCCACAGGAAGGGCAAAGGGGATAAGACTCATGTTTTCCATACCGCCAGCCAGTATTACTTCGGCTTCCCCTAAACGGATCGCCTGAGTGGCAAGCGCCACCGCCTTCATACCGGAAGCACATATCTTGTTTAGGGTAAATGCGACGGTCTCCTTGGATATGCCTGCCCTAATCATCGCCTGTCTGGCCACGTTTTGCCCCTGGCCCGCACCTACCACGTTACCCATGATCACTTCATCGACCTGGACCGGCTGAAGTGATTCATCATAGTCGTATCCCTCTTTTTCCAGTTCGATCATCCCTGTGCCCTTCAGGGCATCCGGTCCAAACTGGCAAATGGCATCCGTTGCCACCGGTTTTAGACCTGCTTTTTTGAGGGTTTCTCTTAATACGAGCGCACCAAGTTGAACGACAGGTATTGACTTCAAAGTCGCACCAAAGGTGCCCACAGGGGTTCTTGCACCGGATACAATCACTACGTCTTCCATGATTTTATCTCCTTAATGTCTTCGTCCGTAAACCGACCTACTATCCACAAAAAATGATTACTTTGACAAAACCCTAAATTTTACCTTAAGAGCATATTCTTGGTCAAGACAAATTATTGGGCTGAAATCAATGTGGAACTAGCTGCCCGGATTTATTGAGAGCCTACAATCAATCAAATAATACTATGATTTTTCTTGACAAATTTATAGACAACCGGCTAATCAGAACACTAAGGACGGTGATTTAAAACAGTCTATTTAAAGAAAGGATATGCCCATGAATGCAATCGCGAAAGAGCTAAACCAGATTATTAAAGAGGCAAACGTACATGTCTATGAGATGCTGTCGGATGTGGGAAAGGACCTGTTTTTTCCCAAGGGTATTTTGTCCCAGAGCGCTGAGGCCAAGGAAAAGGCCCACAAATTTAACGCCACCATAGGTATGGCAACTGAAAACGGAAGGACTATGCACCTGCCATCCGTAATGGCCATGGTAAACAGCCTGGCGCCCGAGGAAACTTTGACCTATGCGCCTTCTTTTGGGATTAAGCCGCTCCGCCAGGCGTGGCTTAACGCGATTATCGAGAAGAACCCTTCCCTTGAAGGCAGTGAGATTAGTCTTCCGGTGGTGACAAATGCCATAACCCATGGCCTCAGCGTGGTCTCTGATATGTGGGTGGACCCTGGCGATGTGATCATCCTTCCTGACAAAATGTGGGGCAATTACAATCTTATATTCACCGTTCGCAGGGGAGCCCGAATTTCTCAGTATCAAATGTTCGATGATAAGGGGAAATTCAACTTGGGGGCATTCGAGTCCTGCGTCCGCTCAGAGGCCGAAGGCAGGGATAAGATTATTGTCCTGCTCAACTTTCCCAACAACCCTACCGGCTATACCGTGGACCCTGGTGAGGCGGAGGCGATCATTGATATCCTGGCCAATCTGGCCCAAGGAGGCACAAACGTCCTTGCCGTCACAGATGATGCCTATTTTGGACTTTTCTATGAAAAGGACGTCCTAAAGGAGTCCATCTTTGCCAGTCTGATTGGACGCGATCCCAGGTTGTTCGCCATCAAATTGGATGGGGCCACCAAAGAAAATTATGTCTGGGGTTTGAGGGTAGGTTTTGTGACCTATGGAGCATATTTTAGGGGCGAATCAGGGCAGGCCTATGATGCCCTTGAGAGGAAAACCGCCGGTGGGGTGAGAGGCTCCATATCCAATGCGTCACACCTGAGCCAGCAAATCGTGCTTAAGTCATTGCAGTCGGAAAGCCACATCGCGGAAAAGCAGGAGAAATTTCATATCATGAAGGAACGCGCCCTGGAGGTAAAGAGGGTCCTTGCAGACCAAAAATTTCAGCCCTTCTGGGAGGCATATCCATTTAACTCCGGATATTTCATGTGCTTGAGATTAAAGACTGTTGAAGCCGAGCCACTCAGGTTGCATCTCCTTGAAAAATATGGAGTGGGTCTTGTTTCTCTTGGAAAGACTGATCTCAGGGTGGCATTTTCATGTATCGAGAAACAGGATGTTCAGGAACTATTTGACACTGTACTACGTGGAGTGAAGGATATTGTCTGATAAATCGTACAACCTCAAATCTTCAGACCCCTTCCATCCTTTAGATAGGTCTTTCAAAGCGGATCCGAACTGGACCAAAAAGATCATAAGAAAGGTCATGCGCACTGTATTCAAATACAACATGATCAGGCATGGTGATCGTGTGGTTGTGGGCGTTTCGGGTGGTGCGGATTCTGTCTGCCTACTTGACGTCCTCAACGAGCTAAAGGACAGCCTGGGGATTGAACTTGTAGCGGCCCATCTTGACCACGGGCTGAGGCCGGATGCGGATAGGGATGAGACCAAGTTTGTTGAATCCCTCGCCGCATCCCTCGACCTACCCTTTGAGACGAAAGAGGCCGGGCCTGGTTTGAGGGAAGGTGTAAAGGGCCTTGAGGAAAGGGCCAGGCAAACGAGGTATCGGTTTTTCGAGGAACTCAGGAAGAAAACTTCGTCCCAAAAGATCGCTACCGGTCACAACCTCAACGACCAGGCCGAGACAGTACTCATGAGGCTCTTGCGGGGAAGCGGCCCCGCAGGGCTGGCCGGGATACCGCCATGCCGGGATCAAAGAATCATAAGACCATTAATTGAAGTGACCCGTAACGAGATAGAGTCCTACCTCAAATGCAAACAGATCGCATATATGACGGACTCCTCCAATCTTGAGACCCGGTATCTGAGAAATAAGATCCGTTTGGACTTGCTCCCCAAGCTTAAAGAATACCAGCCTCGGATCGTCGAAATTCTGGGACATACGGCCGAAACCATCAGAGGGGAGGATGAATGGTTGGAGGCAACGGCAGAAAAGTGGCTGAGAGAGTCGGCAGAAACCATGGACAACGGGGGAATCAAGATCAGTTTGCCTTTATTCAAAGGGCTTTCCGCGGCGTTAAGGAACCGCGTTATCAGGTATGCTTTAAGAATAACAGGGGGTGATTTGCTCCGGGTAAGTTTGTGCCATATAGAAGCCGTTGACCGGGCGGCAATGGGAAAGCGACCTCAGGCCCAGGTCAATCTGCCCAATAGACTGACTGCCGGAAGGGTGTACGACAGGCTGGTTTTCGCCAGAGTAAAGGATAAAATACCCGAGGGGTTTAATTATACTTTAAAAGGCCCCGGCACATTTCACTTAAGAGCCCTGAACCGTAGCGTTTCGGTGAAGGAGATAGAAAGCTGGGTACCGCTGGAAATCAAGTCTTCCCCTTGGACGGCGTTCCTGAATGCTGACCGAATCACCTATCCACTGGCAGTAAGGAACTTCCGGGCAGGTGATAGGTTCATCCCATTCGGTATGAGAGGCCACAAGAAAATCAAGGATCTTTTCATTGACCTAAAGATTCCCTCCGAGGCCAGAGCGAGCACACCCATCTTGGTCCATCAAAACACCCCTATCTGGGTTTGCGGCTTGAGAATTGATGATCGTTTTAGGGTTAGTCCTGATACTAGAAGGGTCTTGAAAGTAACTTTCCGGGAGTGCACGTGAAGGTATCAAACGGTTTTTCCGTCCTAGGAAACAAGGTGATATACCCTGATAACGATAGAAAACGTCGATTCGTCGGCCCCAAGGGCGCCATTAGGAACACCGTTTACACCTTCAACAATTGACATAATACTTGACAATGGGTAACTATAAACCAATTCGCTGTCCGCAATGAATATGCTGAAATGATCTTCATTAACTCTGACTAATTCCGCTTTCTTGATCTCAGCGGTATCATCATAATTGATCCCTATAGGCTGACCCTCATATCTTCGCAACAAGTCTCTGATTCTCTTCGTTGGCTTCAAGAGACGTTCTAACTTCTGCTTGTGCAATGCCTTCTGTCTTTCCTGTTCTTCTTTTTCCCTGCGCAATGCCTCCTGTCTTTCTTGCTCCTCTTTTTCCCTGCGCAACGCCTCCTGTCTTTCTTGCTCCTCTTTTTCCCTGCGCAACGCCTCCTGTCTTTCCTGTTCTTCTTTTTCCCTGCGCAACGCCTCCTGTCTTTCCTGTTCTTCTTTTTCCCTGCGCAATGCCTCCTGTCTTTCCTGTTCTTCTTTTTCCCTGCGCAACGCCTCCTGTCTTTCCTGTTCTTCTTTTTCCCTGCGCAACGCCTCCTGTCTTTCCTGTTCTTCTTTTTCCCTGCGCAATGCCTCC
>JAXHTA010000160.1:0-8198 GCA_034190285.1 Thermodesulfobacteriota bacterium
CCGGAAGATTTTTGAGGACATGGGGTGGAAGCGAGTTGCGGCGCTGCAACTCCGCAATCCCATGCATCGATCTCACGAGTTCCTGGCCAAGATCGCAGTGGAGGTGATGGACGGGGTGTATATTCACCAGCTGGTAGGCAAACTGAAAGCTGGCGACATCCCCGCGGATACCCGTGTAAAGGCCATTCAGGCTCTCGTCGACAACTATTTTGTCAAAGGTACTGTAGTCCAGGGTGGTTATCCCATGGAGATGCGGTATGCCGGGCCAAAAGAGGCATTGCTTCATGCCTGTTTCCGCCAGAACTATGGATGCAGCCACATGATTATCGGACGCGACCATGCTGGTGTGGGTGACTATTACGGTCCTTTTGACGCACAGAAGATTTTCGACCAGATCCCCGAGGGCGGCCTAAAATGTCAAAACCTTAATATTGATTGGACCTTCCACTGTTACAGATGTGGGGGAATGGCCTCTATGAGGACCTGTCCACACGGGAAAGACGACAGACTGCTTCTTTCTGGGACCATGGTGAGGAAAACCCTGTCGGAAGGAGGCGAACTCCCCGCCGAATTTTCCCGTCCCGAGGTCGTGGAGATACTACAGAATTATTACCAGAACCTCGAAGAGAAGGTTGAAGTGAAGTTGCACGGCGCAGCTACTGGCGAGGTGAAGAAGTAGACAGGAAGCGTTTTTATTCAACATCGAACGATCGATTAAAGTCATCATTTGAGAAAGGAGGTGCGATAGAAGCGGTTACCCTGCTAAATAAGGCTAAATAAAACGTTTTAAGACATTTAACTTGCTAATTCAGGAGGTAAACTAATGCCAAGTTATGTAATTAGGGAAAAATGCGATGGTTGCAAGGGGCAAGACAGGACGGCCTGTATGTACATCTGCCCCAACGACCTGATGGTGCTGGACGTAGATGGTTCGGCCGGTTATGGGGAAATGAAGGCCTACAACCGTGATCCTCAGATGTGCTGGGAATGCATGTGTTGTGTCAAACTCTGCCCCCAGCAGGCAATGGATGTACGTGGCTATAGTGACTTTGTTCCTATGGGAGCAAGCGCAACCCCTTTGAGGGGTACCGAGGACATTATGTGGACTGTCAAGTTCCGTGACGGCTCTATCAAGAGGTTTAAGTTCACTACGAGGACGACTCCCGAAGGGTCGGCGGATCCATTAGCTGGATTTCCTACCCATGACGATATTAACAGCAATGCGCTGGCAACTGAACCGGCATCAGCAGGACTCGATGCCGTTCCCACACCAAAATAACAGGTAAGGAGGTAATTGGATATGGCAAATTTTGAGACAGTTGAAGTTAGCACCGACCTCCTGATCCTTGGCGGAGGCTTCAGTGCATGTGGCGCCGCAACCGAGGCGGCATACTGGGCAAAGAAGAACGGCCTGAAGGTTGTTATGGTGGACAAGGCGGCCATAGACAGAAGCGGCGCCGTGGCCATGGGTCTTTCGGCTATCAACCAGTATGTTGGCGTCAAAGACGGCGAAAATACGGTAGAGGACTATGTACGTTACGTCCGCCAGGACCTGATGGGTATATCGAGGGAAGATCTGGTTTACAACATCGCTCGTCACGTGGACTCCACAGTCCACATGTTTGAAAAGTGGGGCTTAAATATCTGGACTGATGAGGAAGGCAAGTATGTCCACGAGGGCCGCTGGCAACTCATGATCAATGGTGAGTCATACAAGATACTCATTGCCGAAGCCGCAAAGAACGCCATTGCCGATGCGGGCGGAGAGATAATTGAAAGGATATTTATTGTAGATCCTCTTATGGATGGCAACAAGTGCGTTGGCGCCGTTGGTTTCAGCACCCGAGAGGATAAATTTTACGTGTTCAAGGCAAAGGCCGTGTTCGCCGGCATGGGTGGTGCTGTTCATGTGTTCCGTCCGCGCTCAGTGGGCGAGGGTTTTGGCCGCTCCTGGTATCCTCCTTTTAATTCCGCCTCAACCGCCTATTTCACAATCCAGGCAGGAGCTGAAATGACTTGTCAGGAAGTGCGTTTCATCCCCGTTCGATTCAAGGACGCATATGGTCCTGTGGGTGCATGGTTTCTCCTGTTTAAGTCCCGTGCTATAAGCTCTGAGGGTGGCGACTATATGGTTGTCAGAGTGGATGAATTGCAGAATTGGGCCCCCTATGGCCTGGCCAAGCCAATCCCTGCCAACCTGCGAAACTACTTGGGTATGCTGGATGTAGAAGCTGGTCTCGGGCCTCTTTACATGGAGACCGATGAGGCCATACAGAAGTTGGCCGATGCCTACAAGGATGACCCCAAGGCCTTCAAGAAAAAGATGAAAGAATTGGAGAGCGAGGCATGGGAAGATTTCCTCGACATGACGATCTCTCAGGCCATTTTGTGGGCATCCCTGAATGTCAAGCCCGAGGAAAAGCACTCTGAAATCGCTGCCTGCGAGCCCTACTTCATCGGTTCCCACTCCGGTGCATCAGGCGCCTGGGTGAGCGGTCCGGAGGACCTGGATACTCCCTACAAATGGGGATATGAGAACATGACAACAGTAGATGCCCTCTTCACTGCGGGCGATGGTTCAGGGGCGTCAAGCCATAAATTCTCCTCAGGTTCCCACACCGAGGGACGTATCGCCGGTAAGGCCGCCATCAAATACATCCTGGAAAAGGGGCAGGAACCAAGTGTTGACATGGCTAAGGTGGAGGAGCTGAAAAAGAAGATCCTTGCACCAATTGACCTCTTTGAGACGCACAAAGGAGAATTCACAGATCCTGAAGTTAATACCCATTATGTTATGCCCAGGCAGTTCCTGCATCGTCTCCAGAAAATCATGGACGAGTATGCTGGCGGCGTGACCTCTGCCTTCAAGACCAGCAAGTCACTGCTTGAGAGGGGGCTAGAGCTGATGGCACTCCTTAGTGAGGATTCTGATAAGCAGGCGGCTCGTGATCTCCATGAACTCATGAGGGTATGGGAGAATACACAAAGGATGTGGCAGGCTGAAGCCCATATCCGTTCCATACTCTTCAGGGAGGAGACCAGGTGGCCGGGCTATTACTTCAGATCGGATACTCCTAAGATGGATGATGAGAATTGGCTGTGTTTTACCAATTGCCGCTGGGATCCAGGCACAGGCGAGTGGGACATGACAAAAAAGGACGTCTGGAATATCCCTGGTGTTTAGTTAACAACTTCAATTGAAAATGTGCCCTGGTCGTGACATGTTGTGTGGCCGGGGCTTTTTTTGGCCAAAGGTTGTTGTGGCCTTGTAAAGGGTAAGAATTTGATAGCAAAATGCTATCTCCACTAAGGCCCAGTTGAAGAAGAGGGTCTCCCGGCTGAACATTCAACAAGACAGGCGGAGAAGACGGCTTGTTGTGGAGAGGGATCATCACGAATGCGCAAGTGTTTGTGAGGTTTTTCACAAAAGTTCTTGCAGTTTATGGGCATAATGCGCTATATAAACGTGCATTGTAATTCGAAACAGGTCAGAATAGGTTTTTTGAGAGAAATCCGAGTATATTCTCAAGGGGGTAATCATGGCGGAAAGGGACGTTATGGACGTGGATGTGCTCTTTGTGGGTGGAGGCGTTGCCAACCTAAGCGCAGCGCTTCATCTTGCGGGCCTGATCAAAAAGCATAATGAAGAGGTTGATCAGGGCGGTCAGGGTAAGAAAATAGATGATTTGATGATGGCTATCCTGGAAAAGAGCGCCTATGTGGGATCCCACAGCATTTCCGGGGCGGTAATGGATCCAATTGCTCTCAAAGAGCTTGTCCCCGACTTCCTCGAAAAGGATGCTCCGGTCGAGGGCATAATCGAAAAGGAAGAGGTAAACCTTCTAACAAAGAAAGGAAGGATCAAGGCCCCTATTACACCGCCCCCTCTCAACAATCATGGGAATTATGTCGTATCCCTGTCAAAAATGGCCGAATGGATGGCCGGGCTGGTCGAAGAAAGCGGTATTGACATCTTTCCCGGTTTTGCAGGGACCGAGGTCCTGTATGAAGGCGACAGGGTAATAGGCGTCAGGACAGGTGACAAAGGGATCGACGCCGGCGGCAATAAGAAAGGTAATTATGAACCAGGCATTGATCTCCACGCCAAGGTAACCGTCTTCGGCGAGGGATCAAGGGGGAGCCTTACCAGG
The DNA here is from genome assembly GCA_034190285.1 of Thermodesulfobacteriota bacterium. Lineage (GTDB taxonomy): Bacteria > Desulfobacterota > DSM-4660 > Desulfatiglandales > Desulfatiglandaceae > JAXHTA01. The sequence continues at coordinate 4,152 of JAXHTA010000160.1, forward strand.
ACCCTCATAGACAGATTCAATCTGGACGAGGGGAAAAATCCTCAGAGTTATGTAGTTGGTGTCAAAGAGGTATGGGAAATCCCCGAAGGAAGGATTCAACCCGGGATGGTCATCCATACTATGGGTTATCCGCTAAAGGGTGACACGTACGGCGGGGGCTTTTTATATGGAATGAAAAGCAACATGATCTCTGTCGGACTTTTGACCGGCCTGGATTACAAATATCCCTTTCTTGACCCTCATCAAGAGTTTCAAAAGTTCAAATTGCATCCCTATGTGGCGAGTTATTTAAAGGACGGAACACTCTCCCAATATGGCGCCAAAACGGCCCCGGTTGGCGGTTATTTCTCTATTCCCAAACTCATTGTTGAAGGAGGCATGATTGTCGGAGATTCTGCAAGTCTATTCATCAGTCAGAAAATCAAGGGAGTACATGTGGCCATGAAATCGGGGATGATGGCTGCTGAGACTATTTTTGAGGCCATCTCAAAAAATGATTTTTCAGAGTCCCAGCTCGGGAAATATGAGACATCCCTTTATGAAGGCTACATCGGCAAGGAGCTTTACAAGGTACGTAACTTCCATCAGGCCTTCCAGAAGGGGCGGCTTTGGGGCATGATCAAGGGCGGACTGCAATATATCCTTGGGGGCAGAATTCTCAAAGCCCGGTTACCGACAGAACCGGATTTCACCCATCTGGAAAAGGTAATCGACATTTATGGCACCCACACCCCCACAGACGAGCAGAAAGGGGTTATAAAATTCGACGGGGAACTCACCTTTGATAAAGAAACGGATGTGTACTACTCAGGGACCACTCACGAAGAGCAGCAACCGGCCCACCTGCAAATCGGAGACCTTGACATATGTTATACCAAGTGCACAGAAGAATATCAGAACCCCTGTTTGAGGTTTTGTCCGGCCAATGTTTACGAAATGGTGGCCGATGAGGAGACAGGGAAGACGGAAATGAAACTGAATTTCTCCAACTGCGTCCACTGCAAGACATGTGATATCAAAGACCCCTATAATAATATTACCTGGGTCCCACCTGAGGGAGGAGGAGGGCCCAAGTACACGGTGATGTAAGCCATAATTTTTTGAAGACCTTCCGATTTTTTGTTTGGATTTCTTGTCCATATTTTGTATACAGGGCCAACTCAAGATAGAGGAGGATAAGCATGGCAAATACAGAGACCCAGAGTATCCTGGTGGTTGGCAGCGGCATGAGCGGGCTCACTGCCGCCATCGAGGCAGCGGAAGCGGGCTATGATACCATTATACTGGAGAGGAATCCCTATCTGGGGGGGAGAGTGGCCCAACTTCATTATTACTTCCCCAAGTTGTGCCCGCCTTTGTGCGGCCTGGAAATCAACTTCCGGCGTATCAGGCAGAATCCAAGGGTGCGTTGTTTTACCATGGCTGAAGTGGAAAAGATATCCGGCGATGAAGGAAACTTCGATGTCGCCATAAAATTGAATCCTCGCTATGTTAATGAGAAATGTACCGCGTGCGGTAAATGCGCCGAGGCCTGCACCACGGAGATTGAAAATCCCTTTAATTTCGGCATGGACAAGATTAAGGCTGCTTATTTGCCCCATAGCATGGCCTACCCAATGCGCTATGTCCTGGACCCGGTTCTGGTCAAAAGCAGTGATGCCCAAAAAGTAAAGGAAGCCTGTCCGTATGACGCAATCGACCTCGATATGGAGCCAAGAAGCGTGGAATTAAAGGTAGGCGCCATTGTCTGGGCCACGGGGTGGAAGCCTTACGATGCAAACAAGCTGGATACATATGGATTTGGCCAATTTCCCGATGTCATCACCAATGTTATGATGGAGAGATTGGCCTCCTGGTCAGGGCCGACCCAGGGGAAGATCGTTCGTCCATCTGATGGCAATCCCCCCAAGACGGTCGCCTTTGTTCAATGCGCTGGTTCACGAGACGAAAACCATCTTCCTTTCTGCTCGGGCGTATGCTGCCTTGCATCCATGAAGCAGGCCAATTATGTTCGTGAACAATATCCCGATGCCAAAATCTATATATTTTACATAGATATTCGTGCCACAGATCGTTTGGAGGACTTCTATAACAAGACCAAAGAGGATGAAAACATTCAGTTCTTTAAAGGCAAGGTGGCCAAGATTACGCAGGATGAAACCAACAAGGGCCTCATATTGAGGGTTGAAGATACTACTGCGGAGGAACTTCATGAGATACCTATGGATATGGTTGTATTGGCAACCGGAATGCAGCCAAATACCTCTGAAATGCCCCTCCCAACCCAGGTCTCCTATGATGACTATGGGTTTGTGGCTTCACAGAATGCAAAGGCCGGGATCTATTCCGCCGGTTGTGTAAGGACTCCCACCTTTGTTTCAGAGGTGGTTCAGGATGGCACGGCAGCGGCCCTGAAAGCCATTCAATCCGTGGTTAGGAGGTAAACTCAATGGAAAAAAAGACCGCAGTCTATATCTGTTCGGGATGCGGCATCGGAGATGCCATTGACATAGAACAATTAAGCAATGTGGCTACTGATGAAGGCAGTGTGCCTATATGTCGTGATCATCCCAACCTATGCAACCAGGAAGGGGTGGAACTTATTAAGAATGATATAGCCAATGAAGGGGCAAACGCCCTGGTAATTGTGGCCTGTTCTCCCAGGGTGATGTTTGATGCTTTCAATTTTGAAGGCTGCATAGTTGACCGCGTGAATGTCCGGGAACAGGTGGCCTGGTGTCAAAAACCCGGACATGAAGATACTCAGAAGATGGCAGAGGATTATCTCCGGATGGCCATGGCCAAAGTTGACAGTATGGATTTTCTTGAGCCTTTTAAGCCAGAGCAAGAGATATCAAGAGACATCCTTGTGGTAGGTGGCGGCTTGACGGGAATGACATCCGCCCTGGAGGCCGCTAAGGCCGGCCATTCCGTCGTTCTGGTTGAAAAAGAGTCAAAATTGGGTGGTTTCAATAGCAATGTCAAGAAGATCGCTACATTACCTTATAAGGAGGTTGAAGAAAATTCCGTAGAGGAATTGGTTCAGTCTGTCACTCAAAACGATAAGATCACAGTCTATACAAGCGCAGGAGTAGAAAAGACCGTGGGTGGTCCGGGAGTCTTTGAGGTCTCCATCAGGCAGAATGGATCAACGGCAGAGCACCGGATCGGGGCTATCGTTCTGGCGGCCGGTTGGAAGCCTTATGATCCCGACAAGTTGGACAAAAAATTGGGATTTGGGACCTCTCCCAACATCATTACCAACGTAATTTTTGAAGAGAGCGCGCAGAATGGGAGAATAGTACGTCCCAGCGATGGAAAGGACGTCAAGAATGCTGCTTTCCTTCAATGTGCAGGCCAACGAGACCCTGATCATCTGCCTTATTGTTCATCTGTATGCTGTATTACGGCCTTGAAACAGGCATTGCAGGTAAAAGCACAGGATCCGGATGCCAATGTCTTTGTAGTCTACAAGGAGCTACGAACCCCAGGGCAAGCCGAGGATATCTACCTCAAAGCCCAGGAGGCGGGAGTGATTTTTGTACGTTGCCAGGACCCGGAGGTCAGTGTAAATGGCGACCAACTTATCGTTGATGCAGTAGACGAGCTTTTGGGTGAGCCGGTCAGCATGGAAGACCTGGACATAGTGGTACTGGCAACAGGGATGGTTCCCGTGACAGCCTTTGGTCAGGACATCTCCCAGGAGGAAAAAAAGAAGAAAGAGGAGGGGAAAGAGCAAGACGAAGAGGAAATTGAAGTTCCACCCGATGTCATTAGACGTTCTGAGATCCTGAACCTGGAATACCGGCAGGGTCCAGAACTTCCAGCCCTGAATTATGATTTCCCTGATTCGCATTTCGTCTGCTTTCCTTATGAGAGCAGGCGTACCGGTATTTACCCGGCTGGCTGCGTTCGTCGTCCAATGGGCATTGCGTCTGCTACTGAAGATGCGGCAGGCGCGGTTATGAAGGCCATACAGTGTATTGAGCTGACTTCCAGGGGGGCGGCAGTGCACCCAAGGGCCGGAGACATGAGTTTCCCTGAATT
>JAXHTA010000161.1:0-8188 GCA_034190285.1 Thermodesulfobacteriota bacterium
TCTTGCCTGTTCACTCACCTGACCGCGAATTTGGGCCGTTCGATTCAACTTAACAGAACCCACCTCTAAACACTCTTTTTGAACTGTCATGCCTTCGTAAGAACTCGTTCCACCCCCATCAATCTCTTCCTCGCCCCTAAGTACATCTGGTCCGGATATTGATAGCAGATCCTTGGTACAATCTATCCCTTGATCAGGCCTCGGGGAATTGGGCAACACATCTGTTTCGTGACCGATCAGTGATGCATTTCTTGCAGAGACATTCCCAAACATCGTCGCATCGGTCTTGTCTTGAGTACCCACTGCTACAGATGAAACAAGCAGGTCGGGACATCCTGACTGGGCGGCGTTCTGGTTTTTTACGACTACCGCAAGAGTAGAGAGGAAAACCGTCTTTTCGTGTATTGATTCAGCAGTCGGCAATCCCGCATCCACATTGAACTTTTCAGCTTCACCCAGGCGCATCCCCAAGGGGTGGATCGAAAACAGGGAGTCGCTTTGTTTTCCTATTATGAACGGGGCCGTTTGCATCCCTTTATCACCTCAGCTATTTTCATATCTCTGCAGTCTGGCGCTGTTGCTAACACCTACTTCGTCTAGGAAATTCTCTTCCTTCTTCGACAACTCTTGCCTACATGCCTTTAAAGTCTTCTCTTTTAGTTTCTCTATTGTTTTCCTCTTTTTCATGGCTTCAATCAAATCTTCACGCTTCTGATTGACCTTTTCCTCAACGGCTGAGATCTTTTCTCTCTGTTGGTCGAGATTCCTGGATAGCCGTTCAATATAGCCAACGTACAGCGCGATTTCAGAAACGGTAGTGCTTTGCTCCTGCTTTTGCTTCAATTCCCCTAAAAAACCGGTTCTGGCTTTTCTAAGTGCCCACAGCTGTTCTTTTTCATCAGCAAGCGCCCTCTTAAAGACTGCCAATTCCTTCTGCAGTTTCTCTTCTACAAGGGTCCGGTGATTTAGTACTGGTTCCAGCGTAAATTGCTGCATGGCAATAGCTCGTTACCCGTTAATTAAACATATCTTCAAGTTGTTGGATACTATCCTCCAGACATACACTTTCTTCAATACCCTGCTCTAAATACCTGTTAACTTCCTCAATCATCTTGATAGCATAGTCAATCGCTGGGTTGCTGCCGGCTATATAAGCCCCGATATTTATAAGGTCCTCTGCCTTTTTAAAGGTTGCCAGGATCCCCTTAAGCCGGCCGACATTTTTTCGGTGTTTCTCGCTTGTAATGTCATGCATGACCCTGCTAACGCTGTTTAATACATCAATAGCAGGGTAGTGATTTTGCATGGCAAGGTCTCTGCTCAATATGATGTGACCATCCAGTATAGCCCTAACGGCATCGGCAATAGGTTCGTTCATATCGTCACCTTCAACCAACACCGTGTACAAGCCGGTAATGGTGCCATGATTGGAAGAAGTGCCGGCTCTTTCCAACAACTTCGGTAGTAGGGTGAAGACTGAGGGCGTATAACCCTTTGTCGTAGGCGGCTCACCAGTAGCAAGCCCTACTTCTCTTTGGGCCATTGCGAATCTAGTCAGCGAGTCCATCATGAGAATTACATGTCTGCCCTGATCACGGAAATATTCAGCAATGGCGGTGGCAACAAAGGCTCCTCTCATCCTGATCAAAGGCAGATGATCCGATGTGGCAACAACTACGACCGACCTCTTAAGACCTTCCTCCCCGAGTTGTTTATCAATGAATTCATTCACTTCTCGGCCCCGCTCTCCTATTAAGGCGATTACATTGACATCGGCGGTGGTCTTTCGAGCGATCATACCCATTAAGAGACTCTTGCCCACACCTGATCCCGAAAAAACTCCCATCCTTTGACCACATCCGATGGTCAAAAGACCGTTGATGGGTCTAATTCCTATATCCAGAGGGCGACTAATCCTCTTTCTTATAAGAGGATTCGCAGGCTTAGTGTAGACTGGGTATTCATCAATAATTTGAATAGGCCCTTTATTATCTATGGGATTACCAAGCCCATCGATTACTCTCCCTAGTAATCCCTGACCGACATGTATCGTCGCCTTTTGTTGTTTTGCCACCACCTTGCTTCCAGGCCCCACTCCCCTCATTTCTTCTAGTGGCATAAGTAGGATCCTATTATCTCTGAATCCCATGACTTCTGCCATTACCTTTGGCATGTCACCTTTTGGGTAGATATGACATATGCTACCCAACCTGGATACCGGCCCGTGCGCCTCGGTCAGCAATCCAATGACCTTGGTCACTTTTCCGTTCGAACTGACAGCACTTGCAGCATCTAAGGTCATATGATATTTTGATAAGTTAATGAGTGAACCCATATTTGCTTACTTAACCCCTAAATTGCGATTCTTGAAGCTCTGATTTGAGGGCCTCTTCAACCGCTTGAAGTTTTTTGTCAATTCGTGCGTCAATATTCCCTGAATTGGTCTCTATGACACAGCCTCCGGCAAGTATTCTCTCGTCCTCTTCAAAAGTCACCTCCTCAATGTTATCGACAAGATCCGAAAACTGCATCCTGGCGTTCTTTACAAACTGAACATCAGAGGGGCTGATTCTGATTCTGATCTTGTCATCATCCATTACTCTTTTCAGTGCCTCCTTCACGATATTTATAACAACTTCTTTGTTTGTACTGATTTCATGACACACAACCTTTTTCGCAATTGCCAAAGCCAGTTCCACTGACTCTCTTTCAGCGTTCATATGAATTTCTTTATTGACTTTCTCCAATTCCAGTACAGCTTGATAAAAATTGTTCAAGACCGGCTCGGCTTTCTTATTGCCTGATTCCATACCGGCCTTTTCACCTTTCGTAAACCCCTTAACATAAGCCTGCTCTTCAATTTCTCTCGCCCTTTCCCTTATCATTTCCATGCAACGGCCATCTGGCATAATTTTTTCATGCGATTCTGGAATTAAGCCGCTATTCTCCTGAAAATCAATACGTTGAAAACCAGCTTCCTCATCGGTACATATTTTCCGATTTAATGAACGTTCAACAGGAATGTCCGGGAAACAGTATACTTCAATGTCTCGTTTTAGATTTAGCCTATCGGCTTCAATGGCCTTATGTAATGAGCTTTTCTCCTCGGCGTCCAGCAATTAGTATTTCTCCTTTGGCTTCCATGTCTTGAATTATTCTTGTGATCTTCTGCTGAGCGTCCTCAACTTCTTTCATCCTGACGGCGCCCATAGCCTCCATATCTTCTCTCAGCATTTCTGACGCCCTTTCTGACATATTGGCAAAAATCTTCTCTTTCACATCTTCAGAAGCAGCCTTTAAGGCCGTTGCCAGTTCTTTTGTCTCAACGTTCCTCAATACACTCTGTAGTCCCTTATCATCAACCAGCGCCAAATCGTCAAAGACAAACATCAATTGTTTGATTTCAGCAGCCAGTTCAGGATTTATTTCTTCAATCTCATCAATAATTAGCTGGCCCGAAGAACCGTCTACTTGGTTTAATATCTCAGCTAGAAACCCTATCCCGCCTGTCTTACGCGTCGCAGAGCCCTTCTTGTTCTTCAAGACATCTTCAAAAACCTTATCAATCTCTTCAACCATTCCCGCAAGTACCTTATCCAAATTTGCAATCCTTAAAGACACATCAGTTTTCGTTTCATCCGGGAGTTTGGACAAGACTTCACTTGCCGCTTCGGAGTCCAGATGGACAAGGATAACGGCAATAGTCTGGGGATGTTCATTCTTAATCAGTTCGACGAGAACATCGGGTTCTAAAGACCGAATCGCTTTCAAATTTGCCGTCGAATCGCTTGAATCATTATTTTCCCCATCACCCTGCATCATCCGCGGTGAGCTATCTTTCTTTAGGCGAGTTGTTTCCTTACGCGCCGATTCAATAAACTCTCTTGCCACCTTTTCCATCAGTTCCTGCGAAACTCCACTCATCTGGGATAGGTGGCTCTTTATAAGGCTTCTTTCCTCATCGTTAAGTTTATTGAGAGTTTCTTGCGATTCCCTTTCTCCTAAAGATCGAATGAGGATAGCAGCTTTTAGAGGACCTGGTAAATTCTTCGGATTCATATTTGGATACACATTTCATTTGCAGCTGTTCTGCTTTTCAAAAGTTCTGTGGGGAATCCCTTAGGTCGAAACTCCTGGTTGTTCTTCTTTTAACCAGTCTCGAATCAGACCCAAAGATTGTTCTTCGTCTGTCTTTATCATTTGTAGAGCCCGATTACTGAAGGCCAGATTCTTCTTCTCCTTATCATACTCTCTTTCAACCTCCTCAACTGTCTTTGGAAGTTGTCTTAAGATTTCCTGGTCCCCGGCTGAACTCGAGGTTAGCCACTTAATCAATGGCCTGATAACAAATACGAATGAGAGAAATAGAGAAGCGGCCGCGATGCCGTACCTCATAAACTGACTATAAGGTTTTAGGCTTGAAAGCAAACCTTCCTCTATAACGGCTCCCTCGTCTTCAGCCGTTTTAAGGCCAGCGGTTTCAAAGGGAATATTGACGACTTCTATTTGATCGCCTCTCTCAGGATCGAGATTGACTGCCCTTTTGACAATGCCTTCGAGCTTCTGCATTTCCTCCTGGCTCCTCGGGATATACTTCCTTGCCATCTCGGCTTCTTCCCCTTCCCCTACCTTCACATCCTTATAGGTGCCATCAACAATTACTGCCACGGACAGCTTGTTGATATTTCCTATTGGCTCTACTATATGGCTGGTCACCTTACCTATTTCATAATTGACGGTCCGGTCCTGTTTCTGAAACTGAATCTCCGGATTGACTTCACTAGCTACAGAGGTTCCCATCCCTCGTGTCTGGCTGTTGGAAAGTGTGCCCGGAACACCAGCAGGGATCGTATCCCGGCTATTCGAACTCTCATTGAGAAATTGCTCGCTTCGCACCACTTTATTGTCTGGTTGATACATCTCTTTTGTCTGTTCGTGCCTTTGGAAATTCAGGGAACATGAAACCCTGGTGATTGACTTATCAGGACCTACCACTGACTCAAGCATTGTGTTAATTCTATTCTCTAAATCCTTTTCTATTTTTTCTTGAAACTCTAGCTGATCACCACTGACTTTCCAGATTGTGGAGCTCTTTTCAAATCCAGCCAGCATTTTGCCATAATTGTCCACTATTGTCACATTTTCCGGGGTTAAGCCGGAAACACTTGATGAAACGAGATGCACTATCCCTTGAATTTGGTCTTTGGTTAACCAAGTGGCGGGGCGAAGTTTCACAACTACTGAAGCCGTGGAAGGTTCCTCATCCTCGATAAACAGTGATTTGGAGGGCATAACAATATGCACCCTAGAGCTTTCAACTTCGGCAAATCCGTTGATTGTTCGAGATAATTCGCCTTGTAGGGCCCTTTGGTAGTTTACATTTTGGACGAATTCGGTCATACCCAGTTTCGTGTTGTCAAATATTTCGAAGCCAACACTGCTCCCCCTTGGCAGGCCTTGGGAGGCTAAATTCAGCCTTGTCTCGTAGACCAGTTCCCTCGGAATCAAAATGGAAGTTCCATTAGAAGAAACCCGGTATGGGATTTTTTGTTCTTTCAATTTGGCCAGCACCAGTCCAGCATCTTCTGGAAACAAATTGGAGTATAGGATGCGGAAATCCGGCCTTCCTGCCCAAATCACAACGAAAACCAAACCTGTTATCAAGACACTGACAAGCGCCAAGACGGCGACCGCTTTGCCTGGGCCAAGGTTTTTCAGTAATGTTCTTGCGGGGGTAGTAAGCTCACGAGATGGCATCTTACATCTTCAACCTTTCCTTTAGACCTGCATCCGCATGACTTCCTCATACGCGGCGACGATCTTATTGCGTACTTGCATCATCAGCTGAAAAGAAACTTCTGCTTTCTCTAAGGCAATCATTGTCTTATGAATGTCTTTTTCATCTCCTGAAGCAAGCTCCTGAACAGCTTGTTCTGCTTCCTTTTGAAGTCGGTTTGCCTCACCTATAGCGGCCTCTAACGTTTTGCCGAAGGAATTCTCATTTTCCTCTGGTGGTTGTTTCCTTCCAATGGTCGGACCAAGTAGCATCTCTATATCATTGTCGAAGGCAATTTCTTTCATAAGTAACCTATTCAACCGGGCTTTTTATGTTGGACTGATAAGATACCCTGTCTTCATAGCATCAGCTAATAACCGAATGAAACTGTCATGCTCAATCGGTGTCTTCGTCTTCGTTCAGACGCTGATTACTGGCCAATCGCAAGGGCCTTTAAAGCCATATTCTTAGTAGCATTAATCGCGGCCACACCCGCCCCATAGCTTCTAGTTGCGGAAATCATATTTACCATCTCTTCGATTGGACTTATATTCGGCAGTGACACATATCCATGTTCATCTGCATCCGGATGTTGGGGATCGTATTTTGATATAGGAGGTCGTGGATCGAGAAAAATCCCAAGCACTCTGACTCCAGATATTTCTGGTCCTTTTTGAGCCCTCAACATATTCTGGAAAGACTGACGAACAGGCTGAGCGCCAAAGACAGCATCTTTTCTTCGATATGGCCCGCCTTCCGAAGTCCGGGTGGTATTCATATTTGCCAAATTACTGGAAATCACATTCATTCGCACCCTTTGAGCGGTAAGTCCTGAGGAACTCGTGTGTAGAGCGTCCAGAAAATTCATTTTCACCTCCTGCCTTCCTGAATGACGTTTTTTAATCCCTGAAATTTCTTGGCCAGAATTTGCGCTATTGTATTATACAACAAGTTGTTCTCTGCCAGACTTGCCATTTCCTTATCTATGTCAACAGAATTCCCATCGTTCCTTAAGCTGAATCCACCGGTTTTTTTTCCATCTACACTATCCTGATAAGTTCTTCTTCCTGAAATATGGGCGGGTTGAGTCATGCTGAGTTCTATACTACTCTCTCTACTCATGGCCTTCTTAAGCTCTTTTTCTACAATGAGGTCAAATGCCTTGTAATTAGGCGTATCCATGTTGGCGATATTCGATGCGATATAACTGTGTTTTACCGATCTCAGGTCTAAGACTTTTTCCAGCAGTGGAAAAGTCCTGCTGAATATCCCTTGTGATTCCACCTTAAGTGTTCCCCTAAATTGCAGATTTCTTTTTCTTCTATAGAAAGCAAATAGCATACCATGGTCAGTCCTATCGAAGGGCTTGTCGTGAACTCATTGAATTATCGGTTAGTTTCATCATTCACGGACCTCCCTGGGACTCTCAGCCAAATTATTGCTGTTTCGGACAGGCAATATTTACCTAGAGATAAGGTAAAAATTTAGCCTTTTGAAAATAACTTTGACCCGTAGGGATCTCTTTTTGCAAAGCCGCATAAACATCCTCTAACATTCGTATCAAACGGCCAAAGTGCTTCGAGATAAGAAGTTCTTGCGGATTCAAGGCAGACGAACATTTTGACCTAAGGAATGTATTGTTGGAAAAAACCAGTCCTTCTCGAATTGATCAGCCTGTGGCTTTGTACTCTCTCAATTTGTTTCTCAATGTCCTGATACTAATACCCAGGAGTCTCGACGCCTCAGTTCGATTGCCGTTCACCTCTTCTAACGTCCGAAAAATCAACTCCTTTTCCATTTCCTTCACTGATAGGCCTGCTTTGATAGGGATAGGTCTATTTCGATTATCTTCAGCCTCTTGCAGAAATAGATGTCTGGGCAAAAGCATCTCTCCCTCACCAAGGACTACGGCTCTTTCTATGGTATTTTCAAGTTCTCTTACATTACCCTTCCAATCGTATTTCAGAAGCAGGGAAATGGTTTCGTCAGCTATTTTGGTCATCTTCTTATTGTTCTTCAGGCTGTATTTTCCCAAGAAATGATTTGCCAGTAATGGTATGTCACCCTTCCGTTCCCGCAAAGGTGGAATAGAAAGGGGGATAACGTTTACTCTGTAAAATAAATCTTCCCTGAACCGTCCTTCTCTGACGGCTTCCTTTAAATCGACATTACTGATTGCAATGATCCTTACATCAACAGGAATAGGTCTGCTGCCTCCGACACGATCAATTTCTCTTTCCTGAAGGACTCTAAGAAGTTTGGCTTGAAGCAGCATTGGCATCTCGGTGATCTCATCTAAGAGGATAGTGCTGTGATGGGCTAGTTCGAATTTGCCTATTTTCCTGTTCATCGCTCCGGTAAAGGCCCCTTTTTCATGACCGAACAATTCACTTTCCGCCAGGCTTTCCGGTA
>JAXHTA010000162.1:0-8163 GCA_034190285.1 Thermodesulfobacteriota bacterium
GAGAAAGGCCTTTTGAACTATTCAAGATCTGTTGGATTGGCGGAAACTGGAGGCAACTTCAGCGATCATATCCTCCAGGAATTGAAACCTTTCATGGAAGATATCCCTCCTCCAGCGAGGTCAACGGCGCGGACATCGAGGTTTGCCATCTCCCCCAAAGGCGTGAGCCTCTCAATGTCCGCATCTGGGCCGCAGAGTACAACCTTCAGTCGGCCCTGGTCCGGCCCTATATCTTCCATGAAAGGTTTCAATTCCTGGAGGATATGATCGCTGAAGTTGCCTCCAGTTTCCGCCAATCCAACAGATCTTGAATAGTTCAAAAGGCCTTTCTCAACAAGATTCAGTTCCAGATCGCCTGTCCTCAGATAGACAAGGGCATAGGCATTTTCATCAGGTGTGTTCGGCTTGGAAGAAAAATAGTTGACCATAGCCGTCGAACTGATCTCAATACCGGAGATTCCATCCCCTAAACCGTTTCTGAGTTCGAGATAAGGATCAATGGACTCTTTCCTGACCACGACGAGGAGTATCTTCAGCCTGTTGACCTGTCTGTCTTCTGAGATTATCTGATAGTCAAAATTGATGTCATCAACCGAAAAAGGAACATATTTGTCGATTTCGTACCCGAGGCTTTCCCGTAGGTTTTCCTTGACTGCCAGAGGCAGCTCAATGGTCCTCAGAATAGCCAAATCCCTCGGTATTCCCAAAAAAATGTCAGTGGACGAAATGTTATTTTTTTCCAGGAAATCCTTGACAAGTTCCCTGACTCTGCCCAATCTCTCTTTTGCACTCTGCTCCCTGTCAAGGGGATGAACGACATGGGCTTTGAGCCTGACCCCTTTGAATGACGTCCTCAGGTACGCCATTGAGACAGATTCATTCTCTATATCAATGCCGAGACTTGTCTGAAAAAGCAAGATTAATCACCTATATAAAGATGCTGGTGACTCCCAGAGGCCAGCTCCTTCCATACGCTGGATCATTAAATACCCGTTTTCAAGGCTGGTATCTATCCTGACGAGAGCCCGTACACCTTGCCGCGTCTTGCTCCCATCAACTTTCCCCACTGATTTGATAGTGCAATAGGGGCCAGTCTCCAGCGTGATGAACGGTAATATGGCCGCGTATACATCGGGGCCGACAACGTGGTTCAAGTCTGTCAATGACAAAAAATCCTCCTCTTTCCTGTATTCCACGACTGCCTCGACCAGCTCTTCCGTCATCAGGGGAAGCGAGCGCACCATTTCCACGGAAGCGGCGTTAATGTTTATCTTATTAAAATCAAACTTCCCTTTACCTCCGCCTATCTTCCCCCTTTTTTCCAGGGTTAGATATTGCTGAATTGATGGTGATGCCCTGTTTTGCAGGGTCTGATAGTCTTGAATTGAGGATCTCTTCCTTCCCTTTGTTGCTTCTTCCTCCTGGCAGACGGTGACCATGTCCCTAAGCCCGCCAAAAAATATCTCACGGGTCACTCCCTTGACCAGCAGCAGTTCTTCAACCGAGTTAAAATAACCATCCTTACACTCATATGGGTCGGAGAGAGAAAGATAATAATCGTCTTCAGCGCCGTTTAGACGATGGAAGTTATCCTTGTCCCGCCAATCCAGGATAGAGTCGACAATCACGTCTCTGTCAATATCTTCAAGGTCAAAACCATTTAACATCATCTTTAATAGCTGCATATCAGCCAGGTTTATGTTGACCTTTCCGCTTTCATTCCCAATCATTACTTCGAATTGTCCCCCTCCAAAAGGCACCGGGGGAATTTCTGTGTTGATTCTCAATCTGATCTCCCCTTCTTCCTCCTCTTCACTGTCAGGTGTCTTTGCCTTAAGGGGGTCGACCTCATTCCTTACTAATTCCGCAATGGCCCTGTTCAACCCGGCTTCAGCAATATAATATGCCTGAGTCTCCTCCTTGAAATTCCGTGTAATGTTCAGTTCCGTCCTCATGGCGTGGCAGAACTCGCCCACAATCACCGAAAGAAGCATCAAGACCCATAGGACCAGAAACAGCGCTATACCTGATTCACTGCCCGAAGGCCGCTCTGCCCTGGTGCTAAGGTAAGACATTACCATATAATTCAAGGGTTTTCGATACAATTAATCGCCCTCTTACGGTCGACTGATCCGGATTTCTTTCATTCAGTCGCTCCTACAACTTGGCTCGACCCCTTTCCCCTACACGTCGATACGCGCAATCACATAGACTGGGGCCTTTTCGTCATCTACCTGGAAGGTGATCCTAACGGCGCGTGGAAATCCCTTTTCCGCCTCCGGATCCCACTCCTCCTCCCACTCCAAAGGTTCCTGATCGGTCTGCCATCTCATATACTCGAACTCAATATTCTCGATGGCCGGGAATAACTCAAGAAAGGCGTCCTCATCCAGCTCACCCAGGTTTGTATCTTTGTCAATGAGGGATATGTTTTTCTCAAAGAACGTAAGACGCTCTCCATCATCCCCGTCCTCCTCTCGAACAACATATTTGACGTAGACCATTCCGAACTCATTGGACGGTACAATAGGTGTCTGCGAGACGTACTCCATAGAGCTGCTGTCACCCCGCAGGAAAAAAGGCTGCTGGCCCTCGGAAATTATCGGCTGCAAATAGACTGATGCCAGCTGGCGTTTAAGAAGGTCGAGCACGATGCGTTCTCTCTGACGGCTTTCCACGTCCCTTTCACCCTTTTCCCATGCCCTTACCCCGACCCTGAGAGCGCCAAATATGATTGCCGCGATCAACCCGACAATTGTCAATGAAATCATAAGTTCCAGGAGGGTGAAGCCCCTACTCGCCACGTGAGCCTTTAGGTCTTCTCCCTGTATAATCGGCCACATCTTGATTGCGTCCTCGTCCCCCGCCTTCAGCTTTCGGGCTCCAGATCTTGGGCTATCTTCATTGTGCTTATTTCAAAATGCCTTTCACGCCCTCCAGCGTCCCACATTACATCCACACTTATAGCGAATGTCTTGAAGGGCAGTTTCGCATCCCCTTCTTCCTCCTCCCCGGGCTCGGGAAGGAGAATCTTAGTCTTCCACCTGAATCCGTCTTCAAATTCACCTTCAAGGACCCCGTCAGTGAGTTTCTCGGCAAGGAGGATCTCCTCCATCTTTTCCCTGGCATGAAATATGGAGCGCGTATATTCACTCGATAGCCTGCTGGACTTCAAGCCGCCTGAAAAAAGCTGCAAAATCACGACCAGAGATATGGCCATAATGGATATGGCGACAAGGGTCTCTACGAGCGTGAATCCTTCACAACGACGGTAAAATGGCCTTTGAGTAAAGCCGCGTGCAAAAGGCGCTTCCCACGATGAGCATCCTGCTTCAATAAAAAGGCATGAGATCATTGTATTTTCTATTATGGGCTTTGAGTCCATGCATGACATCCAATTTTAGGGTGGCATTTTACAGGCCACCGATTTATGGTCAGGGACAAGACCCTACACTCAATCATTTTTCGCTGCTCAGCATCACGGCCCCGGTGATAAAATCAACACTTACTCTATAGCGATTGCCTCGATGGTTGCCTATGATCACCTCTCCCCCGCTACTGCTTCCGGCGGGGAAAAAGACGACCTGAAACAGGCCGGAGTCAATTTCATCCTCGCCCGAGATGGCCTTTTCAAGCATAACCCCGTCCGGCAGATCGTACACCTTTGCCCTGCCAGTACTTCCTTCATCACCGCCTGTAGGCTCTTCTCCAGGTTCTTCAGGCGTTAGCCGGCCGGATGAGATGGACACACGATTGTTATCAAAATCAAAGAGCGTTGTATAAGTCGCCTTTTCGGATGCCGCCTGACTTCTGGCATATCTGAGGGATGCCGAGATCTTCTTTGAGGCGTTCTTTAAATCCATATTGCTCAATGATCCCGTCAACTTCGGAACGGCTAAGGCAGACATGAGACCGATGATCACCATTACCACCAAGAGTTCAAGGAGTGAAAAGCCCTGCGATTCCGATTTGCTCATTTTCCGATGTCTTTCCAACTCACGATATCGAGGGCATCCCCTTCACCTCCGGGATTCCCGTCCGCGCCAAAAGAAATTATATCAAAGTCCCCGTGCTCGCCCGGTGAAATATACTCGTAGGGG
The DNA here is from genome assembly GCA_034190285.1 of Thermodesulfobacteriota bacterium. Lineage (GTDB taxonomy): Bacteria > Desulfobacterota > DSM-4660 > Desulfatiglandales > Desulfatiglandaceae > JAXHTA01. Next base: position 4,101 of record JAXHTA010000162.1, read on the forward strand.
TTTCCCCATGGATCCAGGGGCACGTCTTTAGCAAGGTACGGCCCGTCCCATTTTTCAAGGCCATCGGGTTTGACCCTCAATGCCTCCAAGCCAAGATCTGCCGTGGGATATCTTCCGACGTCCAGCCTGTAGGTGTCCAAGGCCGTTTCAAAAAGAGATATCTGACCCTTGGCCGCCCTCTGTTTGGCCTTTTTTTCCTGTCCGAAAAACCTGGGACCTACCAGCGCTGCCAGAAGGCCGATTATAATCATGACGATCAACAGCTCGATCAAGGTGAATCCCTGCCTTTTGCTCCTTGTATTGCGTGCCATAACAATTCCTTTCGGGTAACTTTCAACTTTATAGCTTACGGCCTATACACCTAAGGCCCTCAAGCGCCTACCCTTTCAAAAAGTAACTTCTCAAAAAAAGTCCGAGTATATCCTCCTATCCAAGGGCCATGTGGGTCTCTTTTTTAAAGGCCGCAAAGTTTTTCTTCATTTCAGAAAAAGGCGGTGTTGCCATAAAACTCATCCGAGGGCAGCCCCATAGGAAGCCCTCTCAATAAGCGTCCGCCCTTTCCGCCTGTACTGAGATAGTATTTAATTAGCCAGGGGGCGTTGAACGTTCGGCGTAATAATTTATGTTGCGGCCTCTAAAAAAGAGACCCACATGGCCATTTTGTATTCCCGGACTTTTTGAGAACTTGCTTTAAAAAGGTATCTCATTCATGCTGAATATTGCCATAAGCATGGATATGACAATAAAGCCTACCACAATCCCCATGGCAAGGATCATGGCCGGCTCCAGAAAACTCACAAATCTCTTAACCATGTTCCTCACCACCTTCTCGTAGTTCTCCGCCACTCTCAAGAGCATATCGTCAAGTCGTCCTGTCTCTTCGCCCACTGTGATCATCTGGATGGCAAGGGAAGGAAACACCCCCGTCTCACCCAAAGGCTTTGACAATCTTTCTCCCTCCTTGACCCTTTCATAGACCTCTCCCATGGACAATGCAATCACACTGTTTCCGATTGTGTTTTTGACCAGGCTGATGGCCTGGAGGATGGGGACACCGCTTCTTGTCAAGGTCCCTAGGGTCCTGGCGAATCTGGCCACTTCCACCTTCTTGACCAAATCTCCACAAATAGGAAGGTCCAGTTTATATTGATCTCCCTTTAGACGACCTGCCTGGGTCATCAAGTACTTCCTTGTGCAAAAAATAAGGGCCCCCAGTGCTCCAAAGATAAACAACCAGTATTTACGTAACATCTCGCTGAATCCGAGCAGGAGCCGGGTGGACATAGGAATTGCCTCGCCCATATCCGAAAATATAATAGAGAATTTGGGGATCACAAAGGTCAACAGAATAATAATTGAAACGCCGCCCACAAAGACGAGGAAAACAGGGTAGACCATTGCCGATTTTATATAATCCTTTAGATCTTGGGAGGTTTCCAGGAAGACTCCCAAGCGGCTCAGCACAGTCTCCAAGACACCTCCGGCCTCTCCTGCCTTAACCATGTTCACATAAAAGGAAGAGAAGACCTTGGGGAATTTTGCCAGGGCATCCGACAGATAACTCCCCCCGTGAACGGCCTTCACGACGTCTCCAATGACCTCCTTGAATCTTTCATTTTCCGTAACATCGATCAAAACGGACAAGGCCCTATCTACCGGCAGGCCTGCCTCCAACAGGGAAGAAAGGTCCTGGGTAAACATCATAACATCTTTTTGGGAGATCCTTTTGAATGTGGATAGGACGTCCTTGGACATGTCAAAATCAAATCTTCTGCGCTCTGCTCCGGCCAGACCGACCCTTATGGGGATATAGCCCATATCCTGGAGCCCCGCCACAACTCCCTTCTCTCCAGTGGCCTCTAATGTACCTTTGACAATTTTGCCGGTAGAGTCTGTAGCCTTATATGTGTATACGGCCATTCTTATTTCTCGAGTGTCACCCTGAGAACTTCTGAAATAGTGGTAATCCCTTGCCTTACCTTGAGCCAGCCGTCTTGGCGCAACGTCGTCATACCATTCTTGAGGGCCGCATCCTTGATCCTCTCGGTACTGGATTTTTTTGTGATTTCACTTCTAATATATTCATTCACCGGGAGATATTCAAAGATGGCCGTTCTTCCTTTAAACCCCGTGTACCTGCACTCTTCACACCCTCTCCCCGCGCAAAAATCCACCCCGCTGACTTCATCGAGTTCCACTCCCATGGATTTCAGGTTTTTTTCTTCAGGACTGACAGACTCCCTGCAATGCGGACATATCACCCTGACAAGCCTCTGAGCCAGCACCCCCAACAGGGTTGAGCTGAGAAGGAAATTCTCAACGCCCATATCCAGGAGCCTGGTAACGGCGCCGGCCGCGTCATTGGTGTGCAGTGTGCTGAAGAGCAGGTGCCCGGTGAGGGCTGACTGAATGGCTATCTCGGCGGTCTCCCTGTCCCTTATTTCCCCAACCAGAATAATATCAGGGTCCTGACGTACAATGGCACGCAGACCATTGGCGAAAGTCATGCCAATTTTTGGGTTAACCTGTATCTGATTGACCCCGCTCAATTGATACTCCACCGGCTCTTCCAACGTAATGATCTTATTTTCCGGGGAGTTTATCTTTGCAAGAGTGGTGTAGAGAGTGGACGTCTTACCGCTTCCGGTCGGCCCGGTGACCAAGATCATCCCGTAGGGCTGCGATACAAGCCCAATGTAGTCTGACAGTATATCTTCTGGAAAGCCCAATTTTTCCAGATCAAGTATAAGAGTCTCCCTGTCCAGAATCCTCATCACAAGGCTTTCACCAAAAAGGGTGGGAAGGGTTGAGACTCGAAAATCGATCTCTTTGTCCAGTATTCTAAGTTTGATCCTCCCGTCTTGAGGGAGACGTCTTTCTGCTATGTCCAGTTTTGCCATAATCTTGACCCTGGAAATTATAGCGGCCTGAAGGCGCCTTGGAGGTGATTCAACTTCATGCAAGACACCATCTATGCGATATCTGACTTTAAACTCATCTTCATAGGGTTCAAAGTGGATATCGCTGGCCCTTAAGTCCACCGCATTGAGAATAAGTCGATTGACCAGCCTGATAATCGGGGCCTCTAAGGCTAGATCCCTCAAATAATCGGCGTCCTCTTCCCCTTCAGGGGTTATGTCGTAGATGTCTCTGCCCGCCTCCTCTATGATCGTTTCCAGTGACTCGGTCCCGGCGCCATACAACCTCTCAATTGCCTCAAGTATGTCTTCCTCTCTGCCTTCGCATACCTGTGTATTTAAACCATAGGCGAGTCTTAACGCATCAATAGTATAATAATCTTCTGGATCGGCCATGGCAATCCGCAGGGTGCCCTTGTCAATTTCCAAGGGAACGAACTTCGATTGTTTCATGAATTTTACGGAAAGGTTGTCCATGACAACAGGGGCCTTGGGATAGTCTTGGTATGTTATGTGGGCCACTCTATCATCCCCCTACTCCTTGAAAAAATCAATCACGCTCCGGATGATGCTTTCCAGATCGTAAGATGGCTCAAACCCTATCAGTTCTTTTATCTTTTCAATGTTGGGGCACCGTCGTTTCATATCCTCGAAACCCGGGCCGTAGGCCTTCTCATAAGGGATATGTTCAATTTCGGAATTACTCCCTGATATCTCCCTTACCTTTTGAGCTAATTCATTGATGGTGACCTCGGTTTGGTTGCCCACATTAAAGATTCCCCCCTCGGCGGCAGGCTCATTCATTAGCCTTATGATCGCCTTTACCACGTCATTGACATGAGTAAAACTCCGACTCTGGGTCCCGTCGCCGTATACGGTTATGGGTTTCCCCAGAAGGGCGCTCTGGACAAAATTGGGCAGTACCATACCGTATTGTCCAATTTGCCTGGGACCAACAGTGTTGAATAATCTCCCGATAACCACCGGCAACTTCTTCTCATCAAAATAGGCAAGGGCCAGAAATTCATCTAAAGTCTTGGAACAGGCGTAAGCCCAGCGACGTTTCTTCACCGTGCCCATGACCCTGTTGTCGTCTTCGGACAAATCGTGCTCAATGTGATTTCCATAAATCTCCGAGGTCGACG
>JAXHTA010000163.1:0-8114 GCA_034190285.1 Thermodesulfobacteriota bacterium
TAATAAAAAGCATCCTGAATTTGGTGATGTCCGGTATTTCCTCACTTTCAAAATAGTTGTGTCCACTTGTAAAGCTAGCATACAATATTGAGTTCTGTTTGGGCTGAAACGTCTCAGGCATGATCCAGTAATCATGAGCCAATACTGGTGAAAGCATAAGCCCGTGGAAGAGCAAAGCCATAATGATCCATCCTGCTTTTCGCATAATTCTCCTCCCTCCTGAAAAATTATAGTCAGGTTATTAAAAAAGGAAGTACTTATCAGTTGGTTGACAGAGGAATGATTCGATAGTATAGAATAGTCGAAGCAGCCCCTCACTCTCAGGGGTCTTTACCTGGAAGGCAGCTTGCTAACCCTAGCCGGGGAAAGGCTGCCTTCCGCTGTTTCTGTTACCCACTGCGCATGTCAATTTATCAATCTCTCGCTCCTTTTTAGGCACTCACCCCCTTTCAATCCTCAAAAATAAAAAAGCCAGGAAAGCTCTCCTGGATTCGATCCAGTCCTGCCTTCCTGGCTTTTTGTCTCGCAACTAAATACTAATAGATTTTTTGTTACAAGCGCAATTTCCTATTGCGCGTTGGCAATATATTTAGATGATTACTCGCTTTCTGTCAAGAGAAATCTTTCACAATTGTAAGTTCCAGGAACGTTTCTTCATCTTTAGCATGACTGTACAGGTATGTATCAGGATTCCCGTTGATCACGAAGCTCTTCAGACAATCTTATAGACATCTCATGTGCTCTGAGCCAATCTTTTCCAGCCTCAGGGGCAGGCACTATGCAAGCTCAAACAGGATGGTAAGCTCCAGGGGGATCTCTCCTTTGAAAAAACGACCGGGCGGTTTTGGAAAGGGGCCGGCGTCTTTCACGGCCTGAAGCGCCGCTGTATCCAGGAGCCCGTGCTTGGAGGTCTTAACAATCTCGGCTGCTCTCACATTTCCTTCAGGCGTGATTAAAAAACGTATAGTCACAGAGCCCTCTATATGCCGAGTCCTGGCCCTGTTAGGATATTCTTTGTATCTCTCTATCCTGAGTCTTACCATCTCCAGATAGTCAGCGGAAGTTACATAATCGCCCGTGTCTATCTGTGACCCGGGATCCCACTCAGCAATTCTAAGCCAGGCATCATCAGGAATATCCGGCATGCTGACACGTTCCACCAGGCTATCCTGGAGATCCGTTTCGGAAGAGTCAATTTTCGTAGGCGTGAGGCGTGGAATGACCCTTTTTCTGATATTCAGTCTTTTGATATCGTACGGCTTTACGACCGTTTCAGGACGTAAGCGAGGCCTGGGTATATCCCTTGATGGTGGTTTTGAAATATCCTTAAGTGTCAGCTCAATGCAGCTCAATGCGTTTGACCGGTATATTCCCGATATATGCACAAATACCACCAGATGAATGCCAAGGGAGATACCAATCAGGCCGCGTAGCAGCCAGTTGGGTTTTCTTCTGTTTTTGGACACGGATTAAAACCCCTTTTCCGTGGCAAGACAGAGCCTCCCTGCCCCGGCCGCCTTTGCGATATCCATAACCTTTACGGCCTCATTAAGAATCACCGCGCGGTCGGCCCTGATGACGACCAGCCTGTTTTCTTTATTTCCGATCATCTCCTTGAGCCCATCGAAGAGCTCTGCCAAAGAGACCTCCATGGTTCCAAGAAAGGCCCTTCCCCGTTTATCTACATAGACGGTAATAACTTCCTCGATCTGGGGGGCTGAGGCCTTCGCCTGGGGGAGCTTGATCTTGATCCCTTCGTCCAGCACAAAGTTGGTAGTCAGTAAAAAATAAATCAAAAGCATAAAAACTATATCAATCAGCGAGGTAAGAGGTGCCTGTATCTGATAACGGAGTCTTTTTTCACGGTAAACAAGCATAGCAACTCCTTATATTTGTTTTCAATACCTAGTGCCCGAACGAAAACTGTCTTTTTCGCCCATATCTGCGTCAGGCTCAGATTTTAATGATGGATTTGCCATGAAATTCTTACTCGCGCCCACCGGCGGCGATTGCGGTCAACTGAATGCTGTTGTGTACGCCCGGCACGGGCGTGAACTTATGGGGTGAAAGTCCCCTATACGTGAACCCTGCTAATGGGTTGAGATATTAGCAGAAATATTAGCCGAAGCCAAGAGCGTTCCCGTGAGGGAGGGTTTGAAGGAAGCCGGAGTGCAAAGCTGTGAGCCGACGAACAGAAACAGCATACAAGGCCCAGTCTCCGGGTAAGTTAGCACAACATAACGAAGCGCAGGGTTCAGGAGATTCTGTACGTGATATTGGATATTTTCAGCCGATATGCAGTAGGCTGGATGGTTGCCACCTTGGAGCAATCCGCTTTGGCCAAAAGGCTTATACAGTAAACCCGCACCAAACAAAATATCCTAAAAGGCCAGCTCACTGTCCACGCCGATCGGGGCACAAGCATGAAATCAAAAGTGGTTGCACACCTGCTCAGCGATCTGGGCATTACCAAAACCCATGGCCGTCCGCATGTAAGCGATGACAATCCATACTCGCGAGCCCAGTTTAAAACGCTAAAGTATTGCCCATAGTTTCCGGATAGGCTAGGCTTCATTCAGGATGCCAGAGCCTTCTGCCAGCAGTTTTTCGGATGGTATAACAAAGAACATCACAACTCGGGTATCGCCTTGATGACACCTGAGCAGGTGCGTTACGGATTAGACAAGCAGATTTACCAACATAGATCTGAAGTGCTTGCAAATGCATTTGAGAAATATCCGAACCGTTTTAAAGGGAAAATGGCAGTTCCTGAATCCCTTCCGGCGGCGGCCTGGATCAATAAACCGCCAAGCGATAAAATACAGTCTGATTTATCAGCAAGCGTGTCTCATTTTCATTGCCATGTTCCGTGTGGATGGCATCTACCAGCTCAACAAACTCCTCTGTAGGAGTCGCCATGGGATAGAATTTCGCCAGAGCGAGATCAACCGCTCCAAATCTCAACGCCACAAAAATGCGGCCAAATCGTCCCATACGACCGTAGGTGGTGGCAGCCGGATTGACCGGAAGGAACTGAATGGACCGACATCCGAGTTCTTCCAATATAAAGTAAAGGTCTTGTATTAAACCTCTGAACGTGCCGAAGGGCGTAATAACTGCATATCCTTTTCTATCCAGCTTCTATATCATCCCTTTTTCTGTCTCGTCGGAATTTGCTTCCCCCTTCTTGTTCAGCCCGAATTGGCGAACAAAAGCATTATAGACGGTGTGGCTGCAACATTTATCGGCCGGTTCTACATTGACCACGCAGTTGGGTCCGCTGGTCCAAAGCGGGTCCGACGCGCATTTTTTCAAAAAAACATTTGCCCTCGAAATGTTCAGCGTAGCAAAGCGGCATTCTTACTTGAGAATTTTCTTCGTCAACCCGCCACATGGGTATATCAAACCAATCCCACCCTAAAGGGGTTTTATTATGATCTACTTCGCGGATGATTTCATTGAAAGTAATTCCAACGTGTCCGATATTGCTGCGGAGCCATGCTTGTCGTTCCTGGGGACTGGAAAGAGAAAGGATAAAAGTCTGTATGCCTACGCAGAAACTGATAAAAAAGGTTCCTGGAGCTGGATTCTGCGAAACCATTGTGAACTTGATAGGTGAACCAGAAAAACAATGCACAGGCAGGTTCTCATTGATCCGCGCCTTTTAGTACGTTGATATAATATTTCTGAATGTACTCCTTCACCATTCTGCGGGCTGAGAATTTGGGCGCAATGCTCTTGATGGATTCTTTCATTACCCGGACCCACTCGCGGGGCACGCCATCCTCTGAAACCATGTAGTATGCGGGAATAACCTGTTCCTCCAGAATTCGATAGATCGCTCCGGCATCATCCTGGTCCCGATTCTCCTCAGCTTTTCCTTCAAAAGCCCACCCGTTCTTCCCGTTGAAGCCTTCGGTCCACCAGCCATCCAGAATACTTAGGTGCGGTACTCCGTTCAGGGCCGCTTTCATACCGCTTGTGCCGCTGGCCTCCATAGGAGGGATCGGATTATTCAACCATACATCCACACCATGCACCATATACTGAGCTAATTGTTCTTCGTAATCCTCCACAAAAGCTATCCGTCCGCCCATCTCGGGATCACGGGCTACAGTAAATATCCTCTGCAATATCCGCTTCCCCGAATCATCCGCAGGGTGGGCCTTGCCGGCAAATATAATCTGTACCGGCCTCCAGCGATCATTAAGGAACCTCTTGAAACGATCTATATCATGAAGGATAAGATCCGCTCTCTTATACGAAACAAATCGACGGGCAAAACCAATGGTCAAAACGGAAGGATCAAGAAAAGCGCCTCCGGTCAGCGCTGATGAAGGGTTGATGTGATCTCGCTTCCACCGTTGACGAGATCTCTCCCTTATAGCGTCGATCAGTTTTATCTTCATCCAGTAATGTGTCCTCCATAGTTCCTCGTCAGGGATATCTTCGATCAACTCCCATAGGACTGGATCATCATGGTCTTCCAACCACCTGGGACCGAGATATTTATCGAAAAGAAGTTCCATCTTAGGTTCGATCCAGGTTGGGATATGTATGCCGTTCGTTACATAGTCAATAGGTACCTTGTCTTCGGACAGGTCCGGCCAAAGACTCCGCCACATACGTCGCGTTGTTTCCCCATGACTTCTGCTGACGCCATTTCGGTATCCCGACATCCTCATGGCAAAGGCCGTCATATCAAACCCGCCGTCCGGTTCATTAGGATTAACCCCGGCCTTAAAAAAGGTGTCGCGGTCTATTCCCAGAGATGGCCAGTAGGAATGAAAATACTTCTCTATTAATTGGAATGGGAACACATCATGACCGGCAGCGACCGGTGTGTGTGTCGTGAATACGGTTCTGCTCTTAGCCTGATGAAGAGCTTCATGGTAATCCAATCCTTGCCGAACGTAATCTCGGATCCTTTCCAGTATGGCAAAAGCAGCATGCCCTTCATTAAGATGGAGTGCTGAATGCTTAATTCCAAGAATCGCCAGAACCTCGGAACCACCTATGCCAAGGACAATCTCCTGCCGTAGGCGCTCTTCTATGTCAGCAGTGTAGAGGCGAGCTGATATTCCACGGTTCGAAGGATCATTGATTTCAACGTCCGTATCCATCAAATACAGCGGCACCTGCCCGATGCTAACCTCCCAGACAGCTACATGAATTGCTGGCTCTATTAAAGGCACTTTGACCCTAAGCTGTTCCCCGTTTTCATCCCTGACCCTGGAAATGGATGCTGCATCTCGATCAAAGCTCTGATTGATATTTTCCTGCCAGCCGTCTTCGTTAATTATTTGTTGAAAATATCCTTCCGGATACATAAAACCAATAGCAACAAGGGGTATCCGCAAATCGCTGCATTCCTTAAGATGATCACCGGCCAAAAATCCAAGCCCTCCGGCATAGAACGGCAAGGAATGGTGGAGGCCGTATTCGGCTGAGAAATAGGCAATAGGAACCGTGCTTCTTGCAGCAGTTATATTAACCAAAACTTCGCAGCTCTTCGTTTTCTCTTTTCTGAATCTTGAAAGCTCCAAATCGTAGTGACGAAGATAATCCGCATCATTGGAAGCCCACTCTAATGTATTACGAGGAAGTTCTTTGAGCATTTTATCCGGATTATGGCGACTTTTCTTCCAAGCTTGGCGGTTCAATGTTTTGAAAAGCATCCTCCCTGAAGGATGCCAGCTCCACCAGAGGTTTTCGGCCAATTCTTCAAGACCTTTGATCCGATCTGGAAGATTGGGGAATTGTATGCTTTTTGCTTTCATATTTCTACAATCCTTTCGCAAAACAGTCTTCAGAAGAGTAATGTCTTTTTGAGAAGCTGTTATAATGATTTTGCGATTTTAGTTCAGTCTTATAATAATCTAGCCTTGCAGTACAACATTATCAAGCCATCTTATTCTATTTTTTTCAGTATAGCACACTTTTTCATCGAACGGGTGTAACTTATCCGCTCAAAGTGAAAGGGAAAATTTGATAACGTCCGGTTAAATCTTTGCAGATGAACTGGGGATAATTGTCTCCTTTAGCTGGGTAAGTCCTCTTACGGTGATGGCTTCGAAGAAGCTGCTCTTTTTAATCCCTTCTTCCGGAGCAATAATGCCTTGCCCAAATCGGTCTTCTTTGAGTTTCTGCATGAGACGTCGTGCCGAGCAATGCTCTTTCAGATAAAAGTAAATCAAGGCATGGAGCTGGTCTTCAGAGGTTATTTCAAGGTCCCTATTTCCCCTCATCATAGGCAAAAAACGAACCGGGTAAGGCTGAAAACAGATAGGTCTCTCTTGCAAATGAAGGTTGCTATGATTCAAGCAACCCTGTAGAATTAATTAAAGGACGCGATCGCTATACGAAAAGCCGTTTATGCCGTTACGATTGAAAGTGCGGGTGGGTAGGAATCTTGAAAATTCTATTATTCATAATATGACGGATGGGGTACATGGTTAAAGTAGTGCTGCTGCGACATGGAGAGAGCCTTTGGAATAAGGAGAATCGTTTCACCGGGTGGACCGATGTAGATCTTTCGGATCAAGGCAGATTGGAAGTGCACCGGGCGGCTAAGCTGCTGAAAGAAAATGGGTTTTCTTTTGACGTAGCGTTTACATCCCTGCTCAAACGGGCAATCCGCACCGCGTGGATTATTCTGGATGCGATGGAACTCATGTGGATTCCGGTATATCACACATGGAGGCTGAATGAACGGCATTACGGCGCCCTGCAGGGTCTGAACAAGCGGGACACGGCCCGGAAATACGGTGATGAAATGGTTCAAAAGTGGCGGCGCAGCTATGATGTTTCTCCTCCCGCTCTGGAAAATAACGACCCTCGACATCCCCGATTTGATTCCCGATATTCTCACCTTAGCAAAGAGCAACTCCCTGCCTGCGAATCCCTGAAGGATACGATTGCGCGCGTGCTACCATACTGGCGCGAGACCATCGAGCCCAGACTGAAAAAAGGGGGAAAAGTGCTCGTTTCTGCTCATGGGAACAGCCTGAGAGGGTTGGTGAAGAATCTCGATCACATTCCGGATGAAGAGATCGCCGGACTAAACATTCCCACCGGATTCCCGCTGGTTTACGAATTAGATGAACGCCTGGAGCCGTGGAATCGATACTATCTGGGAGACGGAAAGGAAATAAAGCAGGCCATTGAATCGGCGGCCAAACAGATCCGGGACAATCGCGGTTAAATTAAAAACGTCGTAAGGCTTTCACTTCTAAGCAGATGTACGATTAATAAGAACCTGACAGGAGCGAAACATTGAAACTGCCGACTCAAAAAACAAAGATCGTCTGCACAATCGGACCCGCTTCCTGTTCCCATGCCATTTTGAAACGAATGATTCAGAGTGGAATGAGTATAGCCCGTATGAACTTGGCACACGGTGAGCTTGGTACCCAGAAAGAAAACATCCGTCAGATTCGCTCCGCGGCGGTACGGTTTAACCGTCCGGTTTCGATCCTGATCGATCTCCCCGGTCCAAAAATCCGCATCGGACAACTTCAAAGCGAAGCTTTGACTCTGCGAAAAGGCTCCCGGGTGACGCTCACTACCCGGAATGTTCGGGGCACAGCTTCGCTATTGCCGGTTGAATATCCTGATTTTCCCAGGAGTGTTTACAAAAGAGGCACCGTCTATCTGAATGACGGTTTCATTCAACTGAAGGTCCAGGACATATCAGGCTATGACGTAATCTGCAAAGTCCTCACCGGCGGGCCGCAAAATACTTTACCCTTCCCAGCCTGAAAAATAATCCTTTAAAATCCTATGAATTGATGAAATATACCGGCGAAGACATTCCCGACCGGTTTAACTTTCAACAATGGCAAATTAACTGTTATAAAGTGCCGACCCCCTATATTATTAAACTTTTGAACGATATACACTTCCTTTTCCTTTATGAGCCTCCGGAAACCCTGTTGGGTTCGGATTTGCTATTCTGGTATCAATACACCCGCTCATTTAAAGACATTATAATGAAAGATCTCAGGCCATGGCCCGGTAGAGGTGGTGCAGGGAGAGACCGTCTGCCCCGCTTACCCGGTAGTCCCTTCCCACCCTGTCCGCCCCTCGATCCGATCCGGGAAAGAAGAGGCGGG